>JANONE010000369.1:0-7133 GCA_031420675.1 Ilumatobacteraceae bacterium
AGCGGCCCCTCCGAGTAGCTATGGCACGTGGCCGCCCGACGTCTGGTCGCGATTCGTCTCGAAGTCGGAGACGAAACGCGACCAGAACCGATGCCCGGGATGCCGACCGGAGTCGTCGACCCCCGAGGTCAGGTCGTCGTAGCCGACCCGGCAGGCGGCTGGGCCGGTGGCTCTGCGGCGGCGGTGCCCTCGGCCACCGACACGACCTTCTTCTTCGGCGGCGGCACACCCACCGAAGGGGCCTTGTCGGCCCACTCGGGCCAGCGGCGGCGACTGACGATCGAGAGCGTGCGCAGCAGTTTCATCGCCACTTCGTCCTCCTGCGCCGGCCGGGCGATGATCGTGCCGTCGTTGATCATGCGGGTGATCACCTCCTCTCCCAGTTCGGTGCGCACGATCGTGAGGGTCCAGTCGTTGTCCTTGCCGATTCCGCCCGTCGAGATGTCGGCATGCTCGGCTGCAAAATCGGGGCAGCGCTTGCAGCCCTCACGGGTCCACTGGTGGCATTCCTTCAGGTCGATCTCGTGGTACGAGCCGTCCTTCATCCAGATCTGGAAGACGCTCTTGATGTTCATCTTCACCATGTCCTGCTTCTTCAGGCCGTACTTGGCCTCGAACAGCTCGGGAAAGATCGCGTCGTCGAAGGCTTTCGAGCACAGCAGGCCGATGTTGAAGAGGAACGGCTTCGACACCTTGCCGGCCTTTCGATCCCACATGATCGGGGGCGACGATGTCTGGCAACCCATGCCGACGAGCGCCAGCTTGGTGAAGCCCTGCTCCTTGGCTTCGCGCAGCGCGAGTGGGTTGGCGCAGTACGTGTAGCGGCTACCCGCCGTGGCCAGCACTTCCTCCTTGTTGCGTGCCAGCACTGGCTTGGCCTTCCACGCATCGTCGGCCTCGACGCCGCTGACCATGGCGGCCTCGATGTAGTCGTTGTCCATCAGCCAGGTGAGCATGGCGGTGACGAAGCCGCCGTCCTGCCCCTGCTGATGCTGCGTGTCGTCGGCCGCGCGGGTGAGCAGCAGTTGGCGCCAGATGCCGCTCATCTCCTCCGCTTCGCGCACACGACCGAAGAGGTGCACGTCGGCGCTGGGCTCCCACGCCCGGAAGCGAGGGCACGCCCGGGTGCAGGTGGTGCAACCCTTCTCGCCGTGCACGCAGTTGTCGAGCCCAAGTTCCTCCTCGAGGTGGAACGGCAGGTACTTGCCCTCTTCGTGCTCGTACCCGATGACATCGTGGGGGCACGTCACCACGCAGCCTGCGCACCCGGTGCACAGCCCGGTGGTGATCACCTCGGCGTACAGTTCTTTCCACTGCGCGGTCCAGCGGCCGGCCTGAGCGGGTGTCGCGAGGGTGTCGGTCATGCAGCCGACATTAGGTGACATGGCTGCTGCAGGCGACCCCCGGCCGGTCAGACTGCGTCGACGCCTTCTTCGCCCGTGCGAATGCGGATCAGGCGCTCGACCTCGGTGACCCAGATCTTGCCGTCGCCGATCTTGCCGGTGGCAGCGGCGGTCTGGATGACATCGACGACCTGGTCGGCATGCTCGGCATCGACCACGATCTCGATGCGCACCTTGGGGACGAAGTCGATCCTGTACTCGGCACCGCGATAGGTCTCGGCGTGGCCACCTTGCCGACCGAAACCGCGCACCTCGCCGACGGTCATGCCTTGCACGCCGATGGCCTTCAACGCGTCCTTCACGTCGTCGATCTTGAACGGCTTGACGATGGCGGTGATCAGTTTCATGGTCGCATTCTCCCACTCGAACTCGTGCTCACTGGTAGGCGGTTTCGGCGTGCTGACTCTGGTCGAGTCCGATCTGCTCGTCGTCGTCGCTGATCCGCAGGCCGATCGTTCGATCGAGGATCCTGGCGACGATGTACGTGACGACGAAGCTGAACACGAACGTGACCAGTACGGCGAGCGCCTGCTTGCCGAGCAACACTATGCCGCCGCCGAAGAACAGGCCGTCAGCGCCGAGCGCGTTCACACCCTTGTCGGCGAACAGGCCCAGCAGCAAGGCCCCGAGCGTGCCGCCCACGAGGTGCACGGCGATCACGTCGAGGCTGTCGTCGAGCCGCAGCTTGGCCTTCAACTTCAGCGCCGCGTAGCAGACCGCGCCGGCGGCGAGGCCGATGAACACGGGCGCCATGCCGCCGACGAAACCGGCGCATGGTGTGATGGCGACCAGGCCGGCTACGGCACCCGACGCGGCGCCCAGTGTGGTGGCGTGGCCTGCGACGAGCTTCTCGACCACCAGCCAGCTGAGCATCGCTGCCGCAGCGGCGAGGTGAGTGTTGACGACGGCCTGCGCCGCGAGCCCGTTGGCGGCGAGCGCCGACCCGGCGTTGAAGCCGATCCAACCGAACCAGAGGATGCCGGTGCCGAGGATCGTGAACGGCAGGTTGTGCGGCGGCATCGGCTCGTGGTTCCAGCCGCGGCGCACGCCGAGCACGATGATGACCGCCAGCGCCGCGGCGCCGGCGTTGATGTGCACGACCGCACCGCCGGCGAAGTCGAGCGCGCCCTTCTTGAACAACCAGCCGTTCGGGCTGAACACCCAGTGAGCCACGGTGGGGTACACCACGACCGACCAGACCCCGATCAGGATCGCGTAGGCGCTGAACTTCAACCGATCGGCGGTGGCGCCGGTGATCAGCGCCGGGGTGATGACGGCGAACATCATCTGGTAGGCCATGAACAGCAGCGGCGGGATGACGAGCGCGAACTGACCCGTGTAGCCCGGCAGTTCCGTGACGTGGGCGACGCCCTTCAAGAAGGCGAAGTCGAGGTTGCCGATCCACCCGTTCGAGCCACCGAACGCGAGCGAGAATCCGATGGTCGCCCAGAGCACGCTGACCAGGCCCATCGCGAACACGTTCTGCAGCAACATGCCCAGCACGTTCTTGCTGCGCACCATGCCGCCGTAGAAGAAGGCAAGGCCGGGGGTCATGAACAGCACGAGCGCTGTCGCGACGATCACCCAGGCTGTGGCGCCGGAGTCAATGGTCATCCGAGTTGTCCCTTCGAATCTGATCGGGAGGGCTGGTAGAGGCAACTGGCAACGTAGGAGCATCGCGTTTCGCCATTGTTTCGTGAATGTGAACGATGAGCGTTGATGGCGGTGCACGCGGCGGTCTGAGATGTTGGAACTGATCACCGCCATCATCAAGCCGCACCAGCTCGACGACGTGAAGGAGGCGCTCCTCGCCAACGGGGTCGAGGGGCTCACCGTCACGGAGGTTCGCGGTTTCGGCCGCCAGCGAGGCAAGACGGAGAACTTCCGTGGCTCCGAGTACCAAATCGACTTCATCCCCGAGGTGAAGGTGGAAGTGGTCGTCGCCGCCGAAGCGGCGAAGACGGACAAGATCGGTGACGGCAAGATTTGGGCCGTCGGTCTCGACAAGCTCCTGCGTGTGCGGACGGGAGAGGCCGGGATCGACGCGATCTGACGGCGTCGACCGTGCGTCCGCCGTGCGGGCGCAACCTGCTGCGAGACTGGAGGAAGTGGTGTCCACACAGATCGATGCCGCGACGATTCGTCGCGTGAGGGCGCAGCTCGTCGGCGACCCCGACCTGGAGGGGCGCAGCCTGGCGCGGCGCTTGTCGCAACTCGCCGACTCGTGGATGGAGAGCCTCGCCGCGGGCCTCCCTGGGGGCTGGGCGCTGGTCGCCACCGGCGGCTACGCGGGTGGCGTGCTGTGCCCCGGCAGCGACATCGACGTGGTGCTGCTGTACCCGCAAAAGACCAGCGACACCCAGGTGTGCGAGGTAGCCGAGCGGCTCTGGTATCCGCTGTGGGACGCAGGTATCAAGCTCAGCCCGGCCGCGCACAGCACGCAGACGTTGCTGCAACTGGCCTCCGACGACCTCGACACCGCCACCTCGATCCTGCGGCTGCGGTGCCTGGCCGGCGACACCGTCGCCGTGCAGCGTTTGCAGGAGGCCGGCCTCGAGCAGTGGCGCAAGAAGCCCCTCATGTGGCTCCAGCGGTTGCACGACGCCAGTCAACAGCGCTGGGACAAGGCCGGCGATGTCGCCTCGCGACTGGAGCCCGACCTCAAGGACGGCCGCGGTGGTCTGCGCGACTACGACACGATCCGGTGGGCGTTGGCCGTCGGGCGGCCCGATGTCGCGGCCGCCTTGGAAGTGCCGTTCGAGGATCTCGCCGGCCCAGCTGACCTGCTGCTGGCGGTCCGCTGCGAACTGCACCGCGCCACCGGGCGCACGGTGAACACCCTGCTGCTGCAGGACCAGGACCGTGTCGCCGAGTCGATGGGCTTCGCCGATGCGGATGCGCTGATGCTGAACATCGCGGGTGCCGCGCATTCGATCGAATGGGCCACCGATCGCTTCTGGCGCCGCGTCGACCGGCTGCAGCGCAAGGGTTCGCGGCGGGGCCCGTCGGGTGGGCACGCGCTCCCGGATCCCGTGGCCGGCGTCGTCGTGATCGACGGCGAGGTGCAGCTCGCCGTCGAGCCGGGCAGCGCTGTCGACGTCGACGAGCAGTCGTTCGTCTTCCGCACCGCGGCGGCGGCAGCACACGCCGGCTTCCCGATCGGGGCGCAGGCGTTGCGCATGCTCGCGAGCCGCGGTGGCGGCCCAGGGGAGGCGTGGACCGAGCGCACCCGGCGGGCGTTCGTCAGCCTGCTCGGCGCCGGCCCCCGGTTGGTGTCGGCGGTGGAAGCATTGGAGCGCTACGACCTGTTCAGCCGCTACCTGCCCGAGTGGCGGGTCGTCCGCAATCGCCCTCAGCGCAACGCGTTCCACACGTACACCGTCGATCGTCACCTGTTGCAGACCGTTGCCAACGCCGCCGAGTTCGTGCGCGACGTCTCCCGCCCCGACCTGTTGTTGGTCGGGGCGCTGCTGCACGACATCGGCAAAGGCCACCCTGGTGATCACACCGAGGTGGGGATGGGGCTGGTCGCCGTCATCGGGCCACGCATGGGCTTCGACGCCGCCGACGTCGCCGTGCTGCGCCGATTGGTCGAGCACCACCTGCTGCTTGCCGAGACGGCGACCCGCCGCGACCTGTCCGATCCGCGCACGGCCGACATCGTCGCTGCTGCCGTCGGCGACCTCGCCACCTTGCACCTGTTGGCTGCGCTCACCGAAGCCGACAGCCGCGCGACGGGGCCGTCCGCGTGGTCGGGGTGGAAGGCCTCGCTGGTCGACGATCTGGTGCGCGCCGTCTCGGAGGTGCTGCGCGGTGACACCCGCTCGGCGGAGCCGGGTGCGGCGGCGCCTCGCTTCCAGGAGCTGGTCGCCCAGGTGCGCGCGGACGGCGGGTTGCACGTCGAGCACGAGCCCGCCGGTGAGTTCGACCTATTGCGCATCGCCAGCCGCGACCGGCAGGGCCTCTTCGCGGTGATCGCCGGCACGCTCGCGCTCCACGGCCTCGACGTGGTGGGCGCCGAAGCGTTCACCGAAGCCGATGGAACGGCGGTCGACGAGTTCAAGATCCTGCGCTCGAGCGGCCGCGAGGCGAGCTGGGCGAAGGTGGAGCAGGATCTGCGCGGTGCACTGGGCGGCGATGTCGACATCGCCGCCCGGTTGGAGCAGCGCATGCGCGCCTACAGCCGTACCCATCGGCGAGCGATGGCGGCGGCGCCGGCACGGTTGGAAGTGCTGATCGCGAACGACGCATCGGACTCCACGACCGTGGTGGAGGTGCGTGCCCCGGACGGCCTGGCCGTCCTGTACCGGCTGTCGCATGCCCTGTCGCTGGCCGGCATGGATATCCGCTCCGCGAAGGTGGCCACGCTCGGACACGAGGTGGTCGACGTGTTCTACGTGCGGCGTCCGGACAGCTGCGACGGCAAGTTGCCGATCGAGCAGCACGCCCAGGTCCGCGAGCAGTTGCAGACGGCCCTCAGCAGCTGAACGTTCAGCTCTCCCGCCCGCGCAGGTACACGAACCAGTAGACGAGCCCGACGAGTACCGCGCCGCCGATGATGTTGCCGATGGTCACCGGTATCAAGTTGTCGACGAGGAAGTGCTGCCAACTGACGTGAGGGAAGTCGCCTGCCGGCGTGTCGCTGGCGGACCAGAAGCGATCGGGTGCCCACGCTCGCTGGAACAACGCAGCCGGGAAGAAGTACATGTTGGCCACGCTGTGCTCGAAGCCGGCGGCGACGAAAGCCGCTACTGGCGGCACGATGACCACCACCTTGTCGACGAGCGTGCGCGCCGACATCGTCATCCAGACCGCGAGGCAGACGAGGCAGTTGGCCAGCGCTCCGCTGGCGATGGCCTCGCTGAAACCGACTGAACCTTTGGCTTCCGCGATCCGCAACGCGCGCACACCGACCGAACCGTCGCCCGCCGACAACCGACCTGACCACACGACGAGCGCCGCGGTTGCGGCCGCGCCGGCGAAGTTGGAGAGGTAGACCACGAGCCAGTTGCGCAGGAGCGCGGTGGCGGTGACCCGTCGGCTGGCGTATGCCATCACGATCAATGTGTTGCCGGTGAACAGTTCTGCGCCGCTGACCACCACGAGGATGAGGCCGAGCGAGAAGACCACGCCACCCAGCAGTCGCGATACGCCTGTGTCGAGGCCGGTGCCCGCCGTGACCACGGTGGAGAAGTTGGAGCCGAGCGCGATGAAGGCGCCGGCCAGGACGCCGAGGGGGATCAACCGTCGCATCGGAGCACTGGCTTTGGTGACGCCCACCTGTTCGGCCTTGGTTGCCATCTCGGCGGGGAGCAGTGCGTCGAGCAAGGCTTCGGTGCCGGGCATGCGTGCACCGTAGACCCCCGTGGTTGCGGATCAGGTTTTTCGCGTGCGAAGAATCCGTCGCGGATGCTGTCAGCAGTCCGATTGGCCGGGACTTGACCCGTGGGTCAATACTGGTGACATGGACCTGAGCTACACACCGGAAGCAGAGCAGTTCCGCGCCAAGATCCGAGATTGGTTGGAAGCAAACCTGCCTTGCGGATGGTTCGACGAACGTTTCGAATTGAGCGCCAAGGACCGCAAGGCGTTCAACGCAGGGTGGCCGGCGAAGCTGTTCGAGGGTGGCTGGATCTGCGCGACGTGGCCCAAGGAGTACGGCGGGAAGGGCCTCTCCACGATGGAGGGGGTAGTGCTGGCGGAGGAGTTCGCCCGTGCCAAGGCACCGCT
>JANONE010000370.1:0-1976 GCA_031420675.1 Ilumatobacteraceae bacterium
CTCTACGACGAACGCGTTCAGCGCGTCGGCGAGTGCACGCTGCTTGCGCGGCCGCACCAACCGGTCGCGGGTGGTGATCATGCTGGCTGCCGGCTTGCCCAGCCCGGGGGCAAACTCGCGGGCGTCGTAGCGGCTGAGCGACTGCCCCGCCTGCACGACACTGAAGGTGTCGTTGCGGTGTAGTTCGCTGGCCAGCCACGGCACATACGGAGCGAGCGGATGGTTCACGCCCAACAGACTGCGTATGCCCCACCGCATCCAGCGGGGGAAGACACCCGAGCGCAACATCGGCCCGAGGACGTGCACCGTCTTCCACTTCAAGCGCTCGTACCACGAGGCTCGCCATTCCAGCGCTGTTGCCTGCACCACCAATGCCTGCACGAGCTCGGGGTGGCGCTGCGTGAGCAGCAGACTGATCGGCCCACCCATCGAGTAGCCAACGGTGATCACCTGCTGGAGGCCGAGTCCCTGCACCAGCAGCGCCGCATCGTCGGCCGCGTCGACCAGCTCGAACTTCTCCGGGCTACGCAACCCGCGGCCGTGGCCACGGTGGTCGATGGCCACGAACGAGTAGTGCTCGGCAAGCGCCTCGTAGGCGGCAAAGAACTGCACGTCGGCGCTGGCGGTCCAGCCGTGCAACAGCAGCAACGTCGGCGCCAGCGGATCCGCATGCCGGTGATGGCGGTAGAACACCTCGCCACGACCAGGCAGCACCATCGTGTGGCCCGGCGGCAACCAGGGCATGATCATCGGCGGGCCCGATGGAGTCGTTTCGGACATACCCGCAAGTTACCAGCTGGTAGCTCTGGCGACGCCGGTGAACTCCTGCACTCGCACGCCCAATCGGGTGGCGCAGTGCAGCAGATCGAGGGTGCTCAAGGTGTCGTCGCCAGGCGTGTGCACCCCGCCGACCACAGGGTGCTCCAACAATTGCAACACCGTTGCTGCGCAGACCGCGGCGGCGAGATCGCCGGTGTGGCCGGCCGCACCGGCGATCACCGTCAGACGCCCGCCGTCGGGGCCCGCGCCACGGGCCTCCACTCTCACCGAGCCCAAACTGCCGGACGCGTGCGGCGGGGTGAGCATCGGCAACCGAGCCGTCAACCGGTCGCGTCGAGTAGCGGAAACCCGCGCTGCGATTCGCCCGGCAGCAGGAAACGCTCGATGCAGCAGCAATGGATCCCCCACCGCTGCTCGATAGCAGTCGTGCGCCCCGATCGGTTCAGGAAACCACACCAGGTCGCGCCCGCTCCCGCCGGGTGGTTCGATCCACGCGTCGTCGTGCCAACCCAAGGCCGTGTCGCCCAGGGCATTGTGGTGCTGACGCGCGCACGCGGGCCCAGCGGTGCCGTGCACCGAGACGTGCAGCTCGTCGAGGGTCTGCAGTTGCGCTGCCAGCGACCGTGCCAGCAAACCGGACAGGCCCGGTGCCATCCCAGCGCCCACGACCAACGCAGCCTCGTGGCGCTCGGCGACCGGCGCCAGCGCGAGCAACGCCCGCAGATCGTCGAGGTCGTCGCCAATCGACACCACCGGGGTACCACGAGTGATCAGCCGCTCGGCAAGGCCGGCGTGCGGCGCCGGCTGGCACAGGACGACCACGTCGCAGACGGAGAGATCGTCGGCGGTGTCCACCAGCACCACACCCTGACGACGCACACCGACCCTGGCCCGTGTGTCGTACACGGCCACTTGCACCTCACTGGCCAGCAAGTGCGCCAAGGCTCGGCCGCCGGTGACCCCGCAACCCACCACACCGACGATCGGTCCGGTGCTCGGGCTCGTCATTGCGGCGGCACGCTGACTTCTCGCCAGCCACCCTCCTGCGGGGGGACGCCCCCCTTGCCGCGCAGTCGCAGCACGCCGGCGATCGCGCCGGCGAACGACAGAGCCACTATTGCACGGCGGAGCACCTTCATGGGCGGGAGCGTACCAACCGGCGCCGCGCCCGGTGTCGGCTCGCCACGGTGCCTGCA
>JANONE010000371.1:0-3264 GCA_031420675.1 Ilumatobacteraceae bacterium
GTCATGATGATGATGGTGTTCCGGAAGTCGATTTTGCGACCGAGCGAGTCGGTGACCTTTCCTTCCTCCAGGATCTGCAGGAGCAGGTGCATCACGTCGGGGTGCGCTTTCTCGATTTCGTCGAAGAGCACGACGCTATACGGGCGGCGCCGCACGGCTTCGGAGAGCTGGCCGCCCTCTTCGTAACCGACGTAGCCAGGAGGCGAGCCGACGAGGCGGCTGACGGTGTGCTTCTCCATGTACTCGCTCATATCGAGCGCGATAAGCGCATCGTCGTCGCCGAACAGGAACTCGGCGAGTGTCTTGGCGAGTTCGGTCTTGCCCACGCCGGTGGGGCCGAGAAAGATGAACGAGCCGCTGGGGCGCTTGGGATCCTTCAGGCCCGCACGCGTACGGCGCACGCTCTGACTGACCGCCCGGATGGCGTTCTCCTGGCCGATGATGCGCTTGTGCAGCTCACCTTCCATGTTGAGCAGCTTCTGGGTCTCTTCCTCGGTGAGCTTGTACACCGGGATGCCGGTCCAGAGGCTGAGCACCTCGGCGATGGCTTCCTCGTCGACCTCGTCGAACAGGTCGACACCGCTGGCCTTGACCTCGGCCTCTTTGGTGGCCTTCTCCTCGAGCAGCGACTTCTCCTGGTCGCGCAGGCGGCCGGCTTCCTCGAAGCGCTGCTCTTCCACGGCGCGCTTCTTGGCTTCCTGCACGTCGGTGAGCTTCTGCTCGATCTCCTTCAGATCCGGAGGGGTTGCCATGCGCTTGATGCGCAGGCGGCTGCCCGCTTCGTCGATGAGGTCGATCGCCTTGTCGGGGAGGTGGCGGTCGCTGATGTAGCGGTCGGCGAGGTTGGCCGCAGCCACGATTGCCTGGTCGGTGATGGTGACCCGGTGGTGCGCCTCGTACTTGTCGCGCACCCCGCGCAGGATCTCGATGGTGTGGGCGAGCGTGGGCTCCTCCACGCGCACCGGCTGGAAGCGGCGCTCCAGCGCAGCGTCCTTCTCGAGGTGCTTGCGATACTCGTCGAGTGTGGTGGCGCCGATGGTCTGCAGCTCGCCGCGGGCGAGCATCGGCTTGAGGATGCTCGCAGCGTCGATTGCACCTTCGGCGGCGCCGGCACCGACGAGAGTGTGGATCTCGTCGATGAACAGGATGATGTCGCCGCGCGTGCGGATCTCTTTCAGCACCTTCTTGAGCCGCTCCTCGAAGTCGCCGCGGTAGCGGCTGCCGGCGACCAGCGCGCCGAGGTCGAGCGTGTACAGCTGTTTGTTGCGCAGAGTGTCGGGCACGTCGTTGTTGACGATCTTCTGCGCGAGCCCTTCGACGATGGCGGTCTTGCCCACGCCGGGATCGCCGACGAGCACCGGGTTGTTCTTGGTGCGCCGGCTGAGGATCTGCATGACCCGCTCCATCTCGCGGCTACGCCCGATGACCGGGTCGAGCTTCTTCTCGCGAGCGAGCTGGGTGAGGTTGCGACCGAACTGGTCGAGGATCTGGCTGTTGCCCTTGTCAGAGGCCTCTTCCTTGGGAGCGCTGCCGGCGGCGGCAGCAGCCTGCGGCTCGCCCTTGCCCTGGCTGCCCTGGTAGCCCGACAACAGCTGGATGACCTGTTGGCGCACGCGACTGAGATCGGCGCCCAGCTTCACGAGCACCTGGGCAGCGACACCCTCGCCCTCGCGGATGAGGCCCAGCAGGATGTGCTCGGTGCCGATGTAGTTGTGGCCCAGTTGCAGTGCTTCGCGCAGCGACAGCTCGAGCACCTTCTTGGCCCGCGGCGTGAAGGGGATGTGGCCCGACGGCGACGAGCCCCCCTGGCCGATGATCTCTTCCACCTGGCTGCGCACGGCTTCCAGCGAGATGCCCAGCGATTCCATCGCCTTGGCGGCCACGCCCTCGCCCTCGTGGATGAGGCCGAGGAGGATGTGCTCGGTGCCGATGTAGCTGTGGTTCAGTAGGCGAGCTTCTTCCTGCGCCAATACGACCACCCGACGAGCCCTATCGGTGAAGCGTTCAAACATGGCTGAAGTGTATCGGTGGCTACCCGCCGCAACGCGGCGCGTTGGAGGGCTGGCAGGTGATCTGGCGTAGCCTGACCGGCGTGTCGTCCGCTCCGCTGTTCGCGCTGCCCAGCCATGCCGACGACTTGGCGCGTATCGAAGCGGCACTGCACGAGTCCGTGCACACCCCCGATCCGTACCTCAACGAGATCGCGTCGCACCTCATCGTCGCCGGCGGCAAACGGTTGCGGCCGATCCTCACGGTGGTGGCGGCGCAGGTCACAGGGCCTGCAACCCGTGATCTCCACGAGCGTTCGGTGCAGGGTGGCATCGCGTGCGAACTGGTCCAGACCGGTTCTCTCTACCACGACGACGTGATGGACGAAGCCGACACCCGTCGCGGTGTCGACACGGTGAATGCGAAGTGGGGCAACCTGCAGGCCATCCTCGCCGGCGACTTCCTGCTCTCGCGTGCGTCGGAGATCGCGGCCTCGTTGGGCACCGAGGTGGCCGGCCTGTTGGCACGCACCATCGGACGCCTCTGCGAGGGCCAGATCGAGGAGCTGCGCCACACCTACAACGCGGCTCGTCCGGAAGCCAGCTACCTCTCGTCGATCGGCGGCAAGACGGCGTCGCTGTTCTCGACGGCGGCTCGTATCGGCGGCCTCGTGGCCGACCTCGATCGCTCCGTAATCGATGCGCTCACCGAGTACGGCGAGGCCTTCGGCATGGTTTTCCAGATCGCCGACGATGTGCTCGACGTGACGGCCACCGACGAGCAGCTCGGCAAGCCTGCCGGCCACGACATGGTCGAGGGTGTCTACACGCTGCCCGTGTTGCGCACCTTGCAAGCCGGGGGCGTCGCAGCAGTCGAGTTGCTCTCCCTGCTGGGCAAGCCGCTCGTCGGCGTCGAGCAGGAGAAGGCGTTGGCAATCGTCCGCTCCAACGACGGCGTGGTGGCGGCGATGAACATCGCCCGCGAGTGGGCTGCCCGTGCGCAAGCCGCGTGCGAACTGCTACCTGCGTCGGCAGCCACCGATCTGCTCTACGCGGCGCCCACCGCGCTGCTCGCCACGCTGTAGGCGGCCCGGCCTGACGCAGCTCAGGCGTTGGGCGCGAGCCGCACGATCGCAGCGGCGGCTTTGTAGGCGGCTTCGGCCGGGCCGATCTCGTCGGGGCGCAGCAGGTTGGCCATGATGCGTAGCACCCACTCCATCAGCGGGCGGTTGTGCATGCCCACCCTGGTGAGCTCGCGCATCAGCGCCGGCCTGCC
>JANONE010000372.1:0-1594 GCA_031420675.1 Ilumatobacteraceae bacterium
GGCGGCTGAACGGGTTGCCCGGGCATCCCGACGTCAGCACGCCATTCATTGCGACCAACACCGGATCGCTCGGCATGGGCATCTCCAAGGCCTACGGCATGGCCCGCGCCAACCGCTACACCGGACGCAGCAGCCGCATTATCGTGATGACCGGCGACGGCGAACTGCAGGAAGGCCAGATCTGGGAGTCGCTGCAACCGGTGGCGAACGAGGGTCTGGCCGAGATCACCGTGATCGTCGATCACAACAAGCTGCAGTCCGATGCCGCGGTCTCGGCGGTCAGTGACCTGGGACCGATCGAAGACAAGTTCCGGGCGTTCGGCTGGGAAGTGCGCCGCGGCGACGGCCACGACTTCGCCGTGCTGCGCGACACGCTCGCGCACTTTGCGACCGTCACCGACCGGCCGAAGGTGTTGATCGCCGACACCATCAAGGGCAAGGGCGTGTCGTTCATGGAAGGCCTCGCGGGTGGCGACCAGACCTACCACTTTCACGCCGGCGCGCCCTCGCTGAAGGACTACGTCGCGGCGACGCGCGAGCTGATCGCGCGGATCAACTTGACACTGGAATCGCTCGGTCGTCCGACGGTGTCGCTGACCTCGGCGCCGGTGCCGGTGCGCATTTCGCCGGTCAAGCCGGAGAAGATCGTGCTGGCCTACGGCGATGAACTTCTCGCCATGGCGCGCCAGCGTCCAGAGATCGTCGTGATGGATGCCGACCTGCTGTCCGATTGCGGCATCGAAGCGTTCAAGGCGGAGTTGCCCGAGCGGTTCATCGAATGTGGCATCGCCGAACAGCACATGGTCTCGGCCGCGGGCGGCCTCGCGTTACGCGGCATGCTGCCGGTGGTTCATTCGTTCGCGTGCTTCCTCTCGACGCGCGCCAACGAGCAGATCTACAACAACGCCACCGAGAAGCGGAAGATCATCTACACCGCGACGCTCGCCGGGCTGGTGCCAGGCGGTCCAGGCCACTCGCACCAATCGGTCCGCGACATTTCAGCCATTGGCGCGGTGCCGGGGCTGGTCGCGTTCGAGCCGTGCAGCGAACGTGAAGCCAGGCTCGCGATTCGGTGGGCCGTCGAGCAGAATGCCGACAGCACCTATCTGCGATTCGTGAACGTGCCCCTCGATCTTCCGTACGCCCTTCCCGCGGACTACGCCCTGAAAGTGGGCTGCGGCGTGGTGTTGAGAGCCGGCACCGACGTCGCGTTAGTCGGCTATGGCCCCGTGCTGCTGACCAACGCCTGGAAGGCCGCGGACGAACTGGCGACGCACGGTGTTTCGGCCGCGGTCATCGACTTGCCCTGGCTCAATCGAATTGACGAAGCGTGGGTGAAAGCCGAACTCGGGCGCTATCAGCGGATTGTCACGCTCGACAACCATTACCTGGAATTTGGCCAGGGCGTGATGGTCCAAGCGGCCCTCGCGCGAGCCGGCGTGAACGCCGCGGTCACCGCGATCGGCCTGTCGGAAGTGCCGGCCTGCGGCACCAACGCGGAAGTGCTCGCGTACCACGGTTTGGATGGCCCCTCGTTCGCTCGCACGGTCCTGAAGGCCCAAAGCCCCAAGCCCCAAGCCATTACACCTTGACC
>JANONE010000373.1:0-2128 GCA_031420675.1 Ilumatobacteraceae bacterium
TGGGAGCGCAACCGACGATTCCAGGACGACCTGAAGGGCTGGGGCGAGCGCGTTCGCCGCCCCGACCTGGTCGACGAGGAGGCCGTGTTCGCCTTCTACGACCGACGACTGGGGCCGGAGGTGGTGAGCACCCGCCACTTCGAGCGCTGGTGGAAGGAAGCTCGGGCCACGCAACCCGATCTGCTCACGATGCGGCTGGAGGACTTCGTCGGCGACGAGGGCGCCGACAGCGCGCACGCCTTCCCATCCGCGTGGCAGCACGGGTCGATGAACCTGACCGTCACCTATCGCTTCGACCCAGGTGCCGCCGACGACGGTGCCACCGTGCACGTGCCGCTCGCCGCGCTGAACCAGGTGGAGCCGGTCGGGTTCGACTGGAACGTGCCCGGCCTGCGCCCCGACCTGGTGGCCGCACTGCTGAAGGCGCTGCCCAAGGAACACCGGCGCCAGCTGGTGCCGATGGCGTCGGTGATCGACAAGGTCGTGGGTGCGCTGGGGACGCCCGATGCGTGGGAGGACAGCACCTCGCTCGCCGCCGCCTTGTCGGCGGTGGTGCACGAGGTTGCAGGTGTGGCAGTGCCACCACACGCATTCGATGCCTCGCTGGCGCCGGCACACCTGCGCATCGGTTTCTCCATCGACGACGAGCACGGCACGCCGGTGGCCACCGGCAAGGACATCGTCGCGCTGCGCAAGTTGCTCGGGTCCCGGTTGCGGGCCGCGATCGCGCGCGAGGCAGCGATCGAGGAGCGCACCGGCATCACCACGTGGGACTTCGGCGACCTCCCCGAGGTCGTGGAATCGGCGCGCGCGGGCGTCGCCGTGCGCGGCTACCCGGCGCTGCTCGACGACGGCGACAGCGTGAGCATCCGCGTGTTCACCACACCCGACCTGCAAGCGAAGGTGATGCGCGCCGGGGTGCGCCGGCTGTTGCTGCTGGCCGTCACCGTGGGCAAGCGGGCGATTGAACGCGACCTCACCAACGCATCGAAGCTGGCCGTCGCGCGCAGCAGCACGACCTTGGAAGCGTTGGCCGCCGACTGCCTCATGGCCGCGGCGGACCATGTGATCGCGCAGCACGGCGGCCCCGCCTTCGCCGCCTCCGGTTTCGAGGCGCTGGTGAAGGCTGCGCGCAACGAACTGGCCGACACCGCGGCGAGCGCACTGCGCACGGCCGCCGAGATCCTCACGGCCGCGGACGAGGTGGATGCGCGGCTCGACCGTCTGGTCGCGCCGGCGGTCGCGGCGTCGGCACTGGACGCACGCGAACAGCTCGACCGGCTGGTGCGCCCCGGATTCGTCACCGCCACCGGCATCGCCCGCCTGGCCGATGTGGTTCGGTACGTACGCGCCATCGGTCACCGCCTGGGCAAGCTGCCGGAAGACCCGCACCGCGACAAGGCCCGCCTGCGTGACGTGTTGGCATTGGAGGCCCGCTACATCGCCCTGCTGCGCCGCACGGATCGCGCCGATGTCACGGCCGACGTGATCGATGTCGGATGGCTGTTGGAGGAGCTGCGCGTCAGCATCTTCGCCCAACAACTGGGCACCGCCCGAGCGGTGAGCCTGCAAAAGGTGAGCAAGCAACTGGTCGCCATCGGCGCCTGACCTCGACGTGAGCCGAGCCTCGGTCTCCGAGCTCAGCTCTCGTGCACCGAAGCTGTTCCGACCACTTCACACCGAACACTTCCTCTGGCTGCAGCACATCCGGATCAGGTGACCGTGGCAAGGCAGCTTCGTCGACGACAACGCCCGTCCAAGCCGTTGATGGGAAGCCGTTCGTGGTTGAGTCGCTCGGCCTGACCTTCGTTCTCCCTAACACGTTCGATTCGGTCGACGATGCCGACTACCTCTTCCTTGCGCAGAGTATGACTCCTCGCTCGCTGTTCACGATCGACGCAGATACCCCCGCGGTCACTCAGGGTGCGGCCAGACCCGGCGAGTCGCTGTCCAACCTTCAGCTCGATGGCGTCGATGCCGTGATCGTCACAGACGCGGCCATCGAGGGGCTGCCGCCGGGCGTCAGCTCCAACGAACTCCGGGTCTCGAACGGCGCCAGCTCGTTCAGCGCGATCATGTCTGGAGCCACCGAGGACCTACCAGAGCTGTGGGATGTCTTCGTGCGATC
>JANONE010000374.1:0-2248 GCA_031420675.1 Ilumatobacteraceae bacterium
TGGGGTCGCCGGGCCGGAGAAAGTAGGCGTGCAGCGAGTGCACATGGCGATCGGGTTCCACTGTGCGTGTGGCAGCAACGAGGGCCTGGCCGGCGACCTGGCCGCCGAACACGCGTTGGCGGTTCTCGTCGGGCGAGACTCCACGGAAGAGGTTCACCTCGATCGCTTCCAGATCGAGCAGGTTCACGAGGTCGTCAAGAGCGGTCATCCCGCCCGAGTCTTGCAGCGCTCAGCCGGATTCGTACAACGGCAGATGCCACAGCACCCAGTTGTCGTCCTGCCACACCGCGGTCCAGCCCATCGCGGTGGCGGCTGTGTCGCTGACCATCGGTTGACTGAAGTTGCTGCCGCGCCGCATCATGAAGTATTCGGCGCGCTGGCGGAGGATGTCGAGATCGCTCGATTGCACACCGCGCCGGTCGGTGTAGAAGGTGAGCGCGCGGACCTTGAAGAAGGCGACCACATCGTCCTGGTGTGTGAATGTGCGAATCGCAGTGAACGCCGTCTGGGCGTAGGGAGCCTCCGGGCCGTCGACCACCGTGCCGCCGTCGTTGAAGCGCTGTGCGTCGCGCACGGCCGATGGCAGGTCGGTCAGGTGAGCGACGCTCACCACGGCGAGTACGCCGGTGGCCAACCAGTGTCCGGAACGTCGCGGCCCCGAATCTCGGGGCAACGGGATCGCGGCGATCGCTTGTGCGGCGAAGTAGACCGCGAACGGAGTGACGCCCAGCAGGTAGCGGTCGGCGGTCGCGGGGATCATGCCGACGATGACCATCGAGCCGATCGCGAACACGGCCAACGGGGCATCGGTGGCGGGGGTGCGCCACAACCGAATGGCCAGACCGGCGACCACCAGCAGGAACACCACCAGCAATCCGGCGCCGGCCAGATCGGCCGAGCCCAGTTGATCCGCGAACGCCGTGCGGAACGGGCCCTGCAGCTTTCGCCAGGTCTGGTGCAGACCTGCGCCGTCGTACTCGGGTGCAAGCGCGCTGGGCAGCATCAGTTGCAGCAGCACCACGCTGGCGGCGAATGCGACGTATGGCGTGGCGACCTGCCAACGGTCGGCACTGCGCCAGCGCCCGCGCAGGTCGAACAGTTGCGCAACCGCGATCGCGGCGACGATGGCGATGCCCTCACGCCGCACGTTGAAGACGGACATCGCCAACAGGCCGAGGACGATCTACTGGCCGCGCGTGGCCGCATCGAGCGGCTGATCGCGGCGCAAGCGATCCAGCCACCACAACGTGACCGAGACGGCCGCCATGTAGGGGAACTCGCTGACCAGCTTGTCGGTGTGGATCAGGTAGGCGAGCGTGGTGCCTACCGCTGCCACCGTCGCGAACGCGAGCCACTGACTCGTTCGGCGGCGGACCACGGCATGGAAGCCCCACAAGAACCCGATCAGGCATGCCACCTCGATCAGCTTGAGCGTGGCGTAGTCAAGCCCGAACAACCGGTAGAAGGGCGCGAGGAGCATGGGGAAGCCCCAGGGGTACACGTAGGGACTGAAGCCGGGCTTGGCGGCATTGTCGACGTTGAAGTGGTTGTCGGCGATTACCTGCCCGACGTTGCCATCGACGAGGCTCTTCGCCTGGCGCAGGTACAGCGTGAAATCGTCGCCCCATGTGTGACCGTTGCGATGCAGGCCGACGGCGACTCCTGCCACCACCACGCTCAGCACGAGGAGCGCCCAGTGCGCGCGCAACCAGGTCCGAACCCGCGCCTGCCCTTCGTACGAAATCATGCCTGCGATTATGGTGCCCGCATGGCCCTCGACCCTGTGTTGCGCAAGCACGCCCTTGCAGCGAAGGGTTTCATGCCCCCCGACGAGGGCGACGCGTTGTACGACGCGGCGGTCGCTGCCGGTCGAGCGGTTCCAGGGTTGCCGTTCCTCGAAGTCGGCTCGTACTGCGGTCGGTCAACGGTGTGGTTGGGCGGCGCCGCGCGAACGTCGGGGTCGGTCGTGTTCGCCGTCGATCACCATCGCGGGAGCGAAGAGAACCAAGCGGGGTGGGAGCACCACGACGACTCGGTGGTCGACCAGCGCACCGGCAGGATGGACACGCTGCCGATGTTTCGCGACACCATCCACGACGCCGGTCTCGAGGACGTGGTTTTCGCAGTGGTGGGTCAGTCGGCGGCGGTCGCCGCGCACTGGTCGTCGCCGCTCGCGTTCCTGTTCATCGACGGCGGCCACGGCGACGAACCCGCGCGGCTGGATTTCGAAGGCTGGACGCCACACGTC
>JANONE010000375.1:0-3266 GCA_031420675.1 Ilumatobacteraceae bacterium
CTCGTCGCGGGTGAATTTGCCGACCGCCTGGCGCTGTGTGAAACCCATTGGACCACGAGCGTCGCGGAAGTCGGTGTGGCCGGCATCCTGCAGCAACGACAGCAGCTCCTGCACCTGCCTCGCCGAGGCGGGCGGACCTGACTGTTGACCGAATGCCATGGCGCATTCTCACCGTGGTGTCGTCGAAAACCTCAGGCTTTCCCCGTACGGCTCAGGTTGCGCAGGAGATGCAGGTGCGCACGCTCGGCAGCGCGAGAAGCCGCTCCATTGCGATCGGGCCGCCGCACATTGCGCACTTCGGCCGTTGGCCGGAATCGATTCGTTCGAGTGCCTCGTCGAGTGCCAGCAGGTCGAGCCGGCCCTGTCGGAGCAGCGCAGCGACCTGAGCGCGCTCGTAGGCGATCGTTACCCCCTCAGGATCGTGTTCGTCGTCGGTGTTGGCCAGCTCGGTCGCTTCGACGATGCCGTCGAAGCTGCGCTGCAGGTCCGCGATCTGTCGAGCCGTTCGGGTGCGTTCCATCTCGGTCGCTGCTCGCAGCGGTCCGTAATCCGGTGCGTCCGGCATCAACGCCTCGTGGGCTCTCAGCCGCGACGCAGCGCGCCGCGCAGCTTGGCCGCAACGTCGCGCGGGTCGGGCATCGTCATGCCTTTGCGCACCAGCTTCTGCTTCTTCGCCGTGTACGGCGGGTACATCATCGATGGATCCAGCTTGGTGCTGCGGGTATGCACACCGCGGCGGTGGCTGAAGGTGTCGAACCCGAACTTGCCGTGGTAGGCGCCCATGCCGCTCTCGCCCACGCCGCCGAAGGGCAGGTTGGGGTTGCTGATGTGCAACAGGGTGCCATTGACGCAGGCGCCGCCGCTGGTGGCCCCGGCGATCACCTGATCGTTCTCGCGGTCGCTCTCGCTGAAGGTGTACAGCGCCAGCGGCTTGTTGCCCGCGGCCGACCGCTCGTTCACGAACCCGATCGCTTCAGCGATGGAACCGACGGCGATGATCGGCAGGATCGGCCCGAAGATCTCCTCACCCATCACCGGGTCGTCGGCCTGCACACCGGTGAGCACGGTGGGCGAGATGTAGCGCGTGTCGGCGTCGGTGACGCCACCATGAGCGACAGTGCCGCTGTCGAGCAGCTTCTCCAACCGGTGGAAGTGCGGATCGTTGACGATGCGCGAGAAGTCGGGGCTGGCCTGTGGGTCGGCCCCGTAGAACTCGGTGATGTGCTTGCCCAGCGCGGCCACCAACTGGTCGTGCACCGGCTGCTCGACCAGCACGTAGTCCGGTGCGATGCACGTCTGGCCGGCGTTGATGAACTTGCCCCATGCGATGCGACGGGCTGCCACATCGATGTTGGCATGGCGGCTGACGATGGCGGGGCTCTTGCCGCCCAGCTCCAGCGTCACGGGCGTGAGGTGCTCGGCCGCCGCGCGCATGACGATGCGAGCGACGCGACTGTTGCCGGTGTAGATGATGTGGTCGAAGCGCTGGGCGAGCAGCTCGCTGGTCTCGGCGACGCCGCCCTGCACGGCTGTGATGGCGGGGTCGCCGATCGCCTCGATCAGCGACACCAGTTCGGCCGCAGTGTGCGGCGCCAGCTCACTGGGCTTGGCCACCACGGCGTTGCCGGCGCCGATGGCCGCGACCATCGGCAGCAGGAGCAGCTGTACCGGGTAGTTCCACGGCGCGATCGCACACACCACACCGACCGGCTCGGCCACCACGTAGGAGGAGCCCGGCTTGAAGACGAGCGGCGTGCCCACCTTTTCCGGCTGCATCCACGAGCTGAGATGGGCGAGGGTGTGGTTGATGTCGCTGACGGTGAACCCGAGCTCGCTGGTCCACGCCTCGAACCGCGGCTTGGCGAAGTCTGCCGCCAGTGCATCGAGCAACTGCGTCTCGCGTGCTTCCACCAGATCGCGGATGCGCTCGAGGGTGGCGCGCCGCCAGGCCAGCGGCTTGGTGGAGCCGGTGGCGAACGCGGCGCGGGCCGTGTCGACCTTTGGCGCGATCTCGTGGAGCGGGGTGACGGTGTAGTCCATGTCGACACGCTATGCCCAGCGGATGACCTCGATCTCCCAGGTGATGTGGCTGTGTTCGGGCTCGAAGCCCAACGATCGGTACAAGCGGGCCGCACCTGTGACGCTGTCGCTGTCCACACCGATCGAGGCGTGAGAGAGCCCGGCCTCGGCGAACGCGTGCATCGACCGGATGATCAACGCCGATGCGACTCCGCGACCGCGCCACTCCGGACAGGTGCCCAGGTTGTCGATCCAGCCATCCTTGCGCCCCAGCATCTCGTCGTCGGCGGGATAACGATGGTTGAGGCTGAATGCGATCACGTGGTCTTTGTCGTCGAGTGCGACGAAGGATCGTTCCGGCCAGGCACCGAACCCGCGCACCATCGAGATCCAACGATCGGGCGGTAGTGGGGTGGTGCCCCAGTGGTCGCTGAACGCGATGTTTTTCACCGTGAGGATTTCCAAGTCGCGCTCCGACGGCCATGGCACGAGGCGCACTCCGGCGATGTGTGGGACTGGTGGCAGTTCGGTGAGTGGCCGTAGCAGTTCCTCGAACACCCTGACATCGCGAAACCCGAATCGGCCGAACAGACCGGCGGCGGCCACCAGCCCCTCCGGGCTCTCGACTCGCACGTACATGGGCAGCGAGTTGGTGGAAGACAGCAGCAGTTCGCGAGCTCGCTGCGTGCCCCACTCCATCAGCCGCTGGCCGATGCCGCGGCCGCGCTCAGCGGGTTGCACGGTGCCGAACACGTAGCACCGCTCCCACAGCACGTCGCTGGGCAGGTGAACCGTTCGCGCGAGTCCGACGACGCGCTCGTCGACCACTGCCAACAGCACGTCGGAGGTGAGGTCTCCGTCGTCATCGAGTCGTTCCTCCAATTCGGTGACCTCCACCACCTGCGGCACGCCGTCGAACTGCTGACTCTCGTTGAGGAGATCGCACACGGCCTGCAGATCTAGGCGGGTCATGGCGCGGTAGTCGACGCTGCTCATGTGCGAGACGTTACGCGACGTATGGATCGGGGTCAGTTGACCATTGCGCCGGCCACGATGGCGTGCACCCCGTCGCCGTTCAGCTCGTCGCTCTCGCACAACGCGTCGGCAAGGGCCAGCAGTGCCCGACGGTGCTCCAGCAGGGTGCAGGCAGCGCGATCGGCCGCGGAGTTAATCAACTCGTCGGCCTTGGCGCGGGCCTTGTCGTCGCCGAACACCTTTGCCACGAGGTTTCCGGCGCCAGGAACCTG
>JANONE010000376.1:0-6076 GCA_031420675.1 Ilumatobacteraceae bacterium
GCCGCTGCCGCGAAGGCGGGCGAGGTGCCGGTGTTCGAGCCGCAGTACACGCAGAGCCGGATCGGGGTGCGCTCAAACATGGCGCCAGCCTGGCACAAACCGACGGGACATCTGTCGGCCGATTGCAACCGTTCACCGAGCGGACGGATGCACCTACTGTTCGTTAACCTTCGCGACCATGAGCTCCGATGTCGCTGTGCCCGACGATGTTGCTGTGCCCGATCTTGCCGGTGCCGCCGACGTCATCGAACTGGCCGGCAACGTCGTCGGCAAGGGGATCCGCCACCTGGCGGCCAACGGTGGGCCCGACGTTCGCCAGGTGCTCGCCTACGATCTGGCACACGCTGCCGCACAGGTCGAGACCGCACGCGCCCTGCTCGACTATGGCGCCAAGGGAAGCGCCGAGGCCAAGATCACCTGCGCCTTCACCGCCGACATGGTGCACGACCTGATCACCCGCATCGCCGGCCGCGAAGCCTCGTGGGGGATCGAGGTCGCACCGCTGAAGGCGGCGCATCCGTTCCTCGAACAGTTCCGCTCCCCCGAGTTCGTGGCCTCGCTGGCCGAGCAGCCCGGACCGCTGCACCTCGACGACGAGATGGAGATGGTCGCCACCACCTTCCGCAGCTTCGCCGAAAAGGTAATCCGCCCGCACGCCGAGCACGTCCATCGCCACAACGACGACGTACCCGAGGAGATCGTGCAGGGCCTTGCCGAGATGGGCGCCTTCGGCCTCAGCGTGCCCGCCGAATACGGCGGCTTCAGCGAGGGTGGCGACGGCGAGTACATCGGCATGGTCGTGGCCACCGAAGAGCTCAGCCGCTGTTCGCTCGGCATCGGCGGCTCGCTGATCACCCGCCCCGAGATCCTCACCCGTGCGCTCGTCAAGGGCGGCACCGAGGCCCAGAAGCAGGAGTGGCTGCCCAAACTGGCCACTGCCGAAGTGATGCCGGCGGTCGCCGTCACGGAACCGGACTACGGCAGCGACGTCGCCAACATCAAGGTCACCGCCAGGCCCGCCGAGGGAGCGAACGGCGAACCCGGTTACGTGCTCAACGGTGTCAAGACGTGGTGCACGTTCGGTGCTCGCGCCGACGTGCTGGCTCTCCTCGCCCGCACCGACCCGGACAGCGCCAAGACCTACCGCGGTCTCAGCCTGTTCATCGTGCCCAAGCCCCGTGGCGAGGGCCACGGCTTCCAGTTCGTGCAGCAGGGCACCGGCCGTGAGGAGGCCGGGAAGATGGAGGGTCGCGCCATCGACACCATTGGCTATCGCGGCATGCACAGCTACGAGGTTGCGCTCGAGGACTGGTGGGTGCCCGCCGCCAACCTGGTCGGCGAAGCAGAGGGTGTGGGCAAGGGCTTCTTCATGCAGATGGCCGGCTTCGAGAACGGCCGCCTGCAGACCGCCGCTCGCGCCGTGGGCGTGATGCAGGCCGCCTACGAGGCGGCGCTCGACTACGCCAACAACCGCACCGTCTTCGGCTCACCCATCGTCGACTACCAACTCACCCGGGTGAAGCTGGGCCGCATGGTGCTACTCATCCAGGCCGGCCGCCAGTTCGCGTACAGCGTCGCCCGCATGATGGCCAAGGGCGAGGGCACGATGGAAGCGGCAATGGTGAAGGCCTACGTGTGTAAGGCGGCGGAGTGGGTGACCCGCGAGGCGATGCAGATCCACGGTGGTATGGGCTACGCCGAGGAATACACCGTGTCGCGCCTGTTCGTCGATGCACGCGTGCTGAGCATCTTCGAGGGTGCCGACGAGACGCTGTGCCTGAAGGTGATCGCCCGCCGCCTGGTGGACGCCGTCAACCAGCCTCCACCGAGATCTGAGTGATCTTCGCGCCGTCGGGGATCGCATCCAGCACGAGGCTGCGCACGAAGGCGACGGCGTCGGCCTCGTCGGACATCGAAACGTGCTCGGTCAGTTCCACGGTCTTCGTGCCCGCCTGATGACTGGCCACCTCGAAGTGGTGATCGAGCTCGCTCATCAGCGCTTCCGTCGGTGACGCCTTGAGCGTCACCACCACATGTACGTCGAAACCCATCCACTCGGTCTACACCCTCGCCGACCCGTCAGCAGTCGATCGCCGCCCGCATCGCCTGGCACACCTCGTGCCAACGCCCGACGGCGAGCTTGCCGGCTCGTGTGGTGAGCATCGACTTGCGCACCGAGCGAACGTTGTCGAAGTTCGCGACGCAGTCGCGTGGTATGCCGTCGGCAGCACCGAGCAGGACTTCGCTGTCGAGCCCGCGCGCTCGACTGGTGACCGGTGCGACCGACACCGACTGCATTGCATCGATTGCCCGCTGACGCGTGAGCACGAGGTAGGGGCGCGGCTTCTCGTCCGGTTGCTCTGCCCACCAGATGTCGCCCTGTGCGATCACAGCCACCCGGACCAGTCCTCGTCGTCCAGGTCGGGCGAGGACTGCCATGAGAGATCAGCCAGCTCTTCCTCGGTCTGGGGATACTTCGTGTAGGCCGCGAGGTACTGCTCGTCGATGGCCCGCGACCGCTCGGCTTTGATCGCAGCCTCGATGGCGGTGCGCATTGCCTCGGTGCGGGTGGAGTATTGGCAGCGCACGACGAGCCAATCGAGATCGGCCAGCAAATCGTCGGGCAGGCGAAGGGCGAGCTGAGTTGACATGCAGCGAACATACCATAGTGGTATGCACATCGACTACCGTCAGGCCAGGAGCTCTTCGAGGCTGCGGAGTCGTTGGAAGTCGGCGCCGGGGTGGTCGTCGTGGGGGTCGAGCAGGATCGGGTGGAGCCCTGCGGCCCGGGCGCCCCCCACGTCCATCGTCACCGAATCACCGACGTAGGCGATGCGGCTGCGCTCGACGCCATCGAAGTGCACGAGCGCGAAGTCGAAGATGAGCGGGTCGGGTTTGGCCACGCCGACGACATGGCTGTCGATGATCACCCGCATGGTCGTGTGCGGGCCTTCACCCTGCTGGCAGACACCGCTGTGCGCGAGCACCTCGGCGATCTGTCCGCTGGCGTTGCTGACCACGCCGATCGGCATACCGGCCTGGTACAGACCCTCGATGGCGCGAACGCTCTCGGGGATGGGCCACCGCCAGATGTATGCGTGGCGGGTGCGTTCCAGCACGGTAATCGCCAGCTCGAGCTCGTGTTCTGGCACGCCGACGGCGCGCACATAAGCCTCGTTGTAATCGTGCCAGAACTGCTCGTTCGCCCCGGCGGCGCTCTTGGCCGCCATGCCGGCGTAGTGCGCCCGGCGATGGCCATCTATTGACGGATCACCCCCGTGATAGGCCAGCAGCGGGCCGAGCACGGTGGGGTCGGGCAGCAGGAGGATGCCGCCGGCATCGAAGAGAATCGCGTCGAAGTTCTGCGCAAGCACCCTGTGAACATAACCTTGAGTCGTGCGCAGCCCCCGTGACTTCTTCAAACCGCTAGCCGTCGGTGCCCCCGAGCCGGTGCGCGAGATCCCCTTCCGCCCCAGCCGGGTGATCCACTTCTTCCCGCCACAGAACGAGAAGGTGGTCGCGAAGCTGCCGGAGATCATCCCGACGGTCGACATCATCCTCGGCAACCTGGAAGACGCGATCCCGATGGCCGACAAGGAGGCTGCTCGCGCCGGCCTCGTGAAGGTGGGCAAGACGGTCGACTTCGGTGCCACTCAGTTCTGGACTCGCATCAACAGCCTCGACTCGCCGTGGGCGCTCGACGACCTGACCACCCTCGTTGCCGAGATCGGCGACAAGCTCGACGTGATCATGGTGCCGAAGGTGGAAGGCCCGGAAGACATCCACTACGTCGACAGGCTGTTGGCGCAGCTGGAGGCCCGCGCCGGCCTGAAGCAGCCGCTGCTCATCCATGCCATTCTGGAGACCGCTCGCGGTGTGGCCAATGTGGAGGCGATCTGCGGCGCCTCGCCGCGCATGCAGGGCCTGTGCCTGGGCCCGGCCGACCTGGCTGCCAACCGCCGCATGAAGACCACCCGCGTGGGTGGCGGCCACCCGGACTACCTGGTGCGCGCCGACCCGCCGGCCGGCCCCGACGGCCCGGACTACGGCGCGACTCGCTCGATCCACCAGCAGGATCTGTGGCACTACACGCTTTCCCGCATGGTGGACGCGTGTGTCACCTTCGGCCTGCTGCCGTTCTACGGCCCGTTCGGCGACATCAAGGACACCGTCGCCTGTGAGGATCAGTTCCGCAACGCCTACCTACTCGGCTGCGTCGGCGCGTGGAGCCTGCACCCTGTGCAGATCGAGATCGCCAAGCGAGTGTTCAGCCCGCGCCCGGCCGACGTGGTGCAGGCGCAGCGGGTGATCGATGCGATGGGTGACGGCACCGGCGCGATCATGCTCGACGGCAAGATGGAGGACGACGCCTCGGTGAAGCAGTGCAAGGTGGTGGTCCAGCTCGCTCACGAGCTCGCCGCCCGCGACCCCCAGCTCGCCGCCTCGTACGGGTTCTGAGGGACCTTTCTGATGACGACTGCAACCGACCTGCGCCCCCGCCGCTCCGTGCTCTACATGCCTGCCGCCAACGAGCGGGCGCTGGAGAAGGCGAAGTCCATTGCCGCCGACGCGATCATCTTCGACCTGGAAGACGCCGTGGCCCCCGACGCGAAGGAGGTGGCGCGCGCGAACGCCGTCGCTGCCGCGTCGTCGAGCGAGTACGGCACGCGTGAGCTGACGATTCGTTGCAACGGCCTCGACACTCCCTGGGGGGTCGACGACCTCGCCGCCGCCGCCCAATCGGGCGCAGCCGCGGTCGTGATCCCCAAGGTGTCGTCGGTGGCCGCCCTCGACCAAGTGTCGGATCGGCTCGACGCTGCCGGTGCCCACGCCGACATGAAGATCTGGGCGATGGTGGAGACACCGACCGCGATCCTCGACGTGCGCGCGATCGCGGCCCACTGGCGGGTGTCGGCGTTGGTAATGGGCACCAACGATCTCGCCCGCGAGATCCGCTCGTCGCTCGCCGCCCGCGGCCGCCATCCGCTGGTGCCGCATCTCGCCACGGCGCTGCTGGCAGCCCGCGAGGCCGACAAGGTGATCCTCGACGGCGTCTACAACGACGTCAAGGATCTCGACGGCTTTCGCACGGAGTGCGTGCAGGGCTTCGAGATGGGCTTCGACGGCAAGACCCTCATCCACCCCGGCCAGGTCGACGTCTGCAACGAGGTGTGGGCGCCCAGCGAGGCCGACATCGACACCGCCCGCGCCATGATCGCCGCCTTCGAGGAGGCGGTCGCCCAGGGCAAGGGGGTGATCACCTACCAGGGCAGGATGATCGAGAACCTGCACGTCGCCAACGCCCAGCGGATATTGGCGGTCGCTGACGCGATCGCCGCCATCGGCTGAAGCAGGCCGACGCACGTCGAGTTGCAGCAGGCCGGGCCGACCCGGCACCTATACCGCGTTCCCCTCTTTCAGATTCCGCCGACAAGGTCGCGCCAACGACGGCAACGTCGCTGCGTCGATCGGCTCATCGAGGAAGCGATCACGACGTACGTTGCACGCTTCGTGCGCCGAACCCGACCGGCCCGCACCTGGTAAGCGAGCATGTCGGCGATCACCATGGGGGGTGGCTTGACGCACCACGCGCTCGTGGTCACGCCCGCATCTTGCAGCTGATCCAGAACCTCGCGCACGGTGATTGGACGCCCCGCCTCGAGCAACACGCCGAAGAGCGCGCGGCGCAAGGTCAGTCCAGAGATCGGTAACAATTCCATCATCAGTACTGGGCACAGCGACCGGACGGATTCGGCAAATGAGATCCGGCGATTCGAGTTGCGTCGATCGGGGCCGGAATCTGAAAGAGGTGAACTCGGGCAAGCACAACCTCAGATCGACCGACGAGTACCTCAAAGGCGACCGAGGACTACGGCCGGATCGCGTTGAGGGCAGCCATGGCCGACCCCTCGTCCACAAAGAGCCTCACATAGCCCTCCGGCTCAGCAAGCGTGAGGGCGCGGGAGAGCGGCACAAGGGCCGCCGGGATGTCCCCCTCGATCTGGCGAGCAAGCGCGAGCAGCACCAGGAGCTCGATCACGCCGCAACCGGCCGCACAGGCGGGAAGAAGTCGCCA
>JANONE010000377.1:0-2631 GCA_031420675.1 Ilumatobacteraceae bacterium
CGAACCGGTTCTCCTCCAGCTCGAAGGACTGCAGCACCTCGCGCCGGAACGCTTTGTAACAGGTCTCCATGTCGGTGAGGTTGATGTTGGTGAACATGTTCGACAGGGTCGTGAGGAAGCGGTTGCCGACCGAGTGCCAGTAGTACAGCACTCGGTGTCCGTGGCTGCCCATGAACCGGGAACCGAACACCACGTCGGCCGAACCGCGCAACAGCGGGGCCATCATCTGCGAGTAGTCGGTGGGGTCGTACTCCAGGTCGGCGTCTTGCACGATGACATAGGGCTGTGTCGCCTCGGCGAAGCCGCGCCGCAGGGCTGCGCCCTTGCCCTGGTTGGTGTGTTGGCGCAGGAGGCGCACCCGCGGATCCGTGACGGACAGAACGAGCTCGGCGGTGCCGTCGGTGGAGGCGTCGTCGATGACCAGCACCTCGGCCGTGTACGGCGAGGCCAGCACTCGGGACAGGATTTCGACGATGGTGGCTTGCTCGTTGTAGGCAGGCATCACCACGCTGAGGCAGGCGGCGGGGGTGGGCTCGTTGTTCGCTGTCGGCACGGTGCGACAACCTACCTGGCGGCAAGCTGCCGTGCTGTCGAGCCCGCGCGTGACCCGGCGAATCGGCTCCTGCGGATAGCGTTGCGCCGTGGCCACAGTGACCTTCGTGTACGTCGTGATCGCGGCGGTGCTCGTATTCGTGATTGCAGCAGTGGTGGTGGGTCGCGAGGCGCATCGCCTCGATGCGGTTGCCCCGCGATCGGTGTACGTGCCGGAGGAAGCGCTCGAGTTCGTCGCCGATCACCTGCCTGTCGAATCGCAGGCGCGCCTCACTCCGGCCGAACTCGAGCAGCTCTTGGTCGCCCACATGCGCTGGCTGCACTCGAAGGGGCTGCAGCCCAGCAACGTCATCGACCGCCGCCAAGACATCGCCAGCCCGGTCGTCATCACCGACAACACGGCGACCGCCTACCTCCTCGGCGTGGCCGAACTTGAGGGCGTGGAGATCGTCGACGATGTCGATGTGGTCAACGTCGTCGACGCGCACCTTGCCTACTTCGACGCAATCGGTGCGGTGGGCCCGCGGGTGGTGGAAGGCGACCCCTTGTAGAGGCAGCCTTTCGGTGCGGGGAGTCAATCCCAGCGCTGCTAGATCATCATGTTGAAGCGGGTCAGGACTCGCTGGGCCAGCCCGTTGTCGCCGGCGACGGTGGCGGCGATGTGCTCGGCTGCGCGGCGCCCCGACGCGAGCACCACGAACGACTCGGTGCTAAGCCCGATGGTGGCGACCGGCTCGTGGCTCGCCTCCTTCACCAACGCGGCACGACCACCCTGCACCTCGCAGATCAGGTGGCGCTCGACGCCGCCGGTGATGTCGATCGCGATCGCATCGCCCTCCGGTGTGGCTGCCCGTTTGCCGACGACGATCGGGATGGTGCGGATCAGGCGGTCGATGGTGAGTTCGGCAGCCGGCCCCGCCAGGTTGCCCGGGTGGCCAGTGGCGCGCCGCATGTCCTGCTCGTGCAGCCAGCAGTCGAGCACGCGGATGTGCAGGAAGTCGGCGAGGGTGCCCGGCCCGGTGGGTGTCATCGCCGGCTGCTGGAAGTAGGCGTCGTCGGCCGCGCGCAGGGTGTGCAAGCGAAGTGCGACGAGATCGTTCCACTCGGCCAGCACGTCGGCGCCGGAGAGCGACCGGCGTGCGTCGACATCGTGCTCGTTCATCTCGCCGATCGGGTTGTGCACGTACTCGCTGGGCGGGGCGCGGTGCTCCGTGCCGGGCAGGCCCTGCAGCATCCGCTCGGTGCCGATCAGGTGCGCGAGGTTGTCCTGCACCGACCAACCGGGCAGGTCGGTGGCGGTCTTCCAGTCGGTCTCGGTGAGGGTCGCCGTCAGCTCGCCGAGGGAGCGCCAGCATTGCTCCAACGTGTCGATGGTCTCGGTGGGGGTCACGTCGCGATCATGCCATTGCCGGAGGCGCCGGCTATGACGGGGGACCGTTGGCGCTGCGTGCCTGCAGTTCGGCCAACCGGGCCTCGAGTTCGGCGGCCCGCAGTTCGCTCGCAGATGCTTGTGCGGCAGCGGCTTCGGCGCGAGCGGCCTGGGCATCGGCTCGCTCCCCCTCCTGCCCGGGAGTGAGCCAGCGACGCAGGCCATCGGGGTCGTGCAGCACCAACTCGGTGCCGTGCACGTGCACATGCACTCCGGTGGTGGGGCTTACCCAGCCCGCGGCCGGGTCGGTGACTTCCGTGAGGCGTTCTCCTTCGCGGACCCACACCTCCAGCGTGCCGTCACGGGGGTCGAACACCCAGTACTCGTCGACGCCGTGGTGGTCGTAGAAGCGCCGCTTGCGGGCCATTTCCGCCAACGAGTTGCTGGGCGACAGCACCTCCACGGCCAGTGCCGGGTGGCCACCGTGTTGCCACTGGCGATAGCTGCCGATGGTGAAGATGTCGAGCGGTTCCGGCACCTGCACGATCACCATCGCGTCGGCCGCGACAACGGTGGACGGATCGCCCTTCACCGGGTACCAGAAGAAGTCGCCACCGACGATGACGTCGGTGCGGCCCGCGTAGATGCGCTCGAACCCTGCGACGATCGTGCGAATGACGATGCTCTGAAGGAAGTTCTCGGCCATCGGT
>JANONE010000378.1:0-3167 GCA_031420675.1 Ilumatobacteraceae bacterium
TGGTGATGTACCCGTTTTGTTGCTGGGAGAGGTGCAGAAGCGCGATGGTGGCTGAGCGAGCCTTCGGGTAGCGCCCGATGATCTCCTTGGCCAGGATCACGTTGGCTTCGTTGAGTCGGCTCATGAGCTAACGATCAACCTCTCCGAGCACGGGGTCGACCGAGCTGATGACCGCGACTGCGTCGGCGACGAGACCGCCGCGCATCATGTGCGGCAGGCACTGGATGTTGGCGAACGATGGAGCCCTCACGTGCAGCCGGTAGGGCGTAGCCGAACCGTCGCTGGCGATGTAGCAGCCGATCTCGCCACGCGGGCTCTCGATGGCCACGTAGACCTCACCCGCGGGCACCTTGAAGCCCTCGGTGAAGATCTTGAAATGGTGGATCAGTGCTTCCATGCTCTCGTTGATGCGAGCGCGCGGCGGAGGTGTGACCTTCTTGTTCTGGATGCGGTAGTCGCCCGCCGGCATGCGATCGAGGATCTGGTGCACGATGCGGATGCTCTCGCGGATCTCGTTGAAACGGATTGCGTACCGGTCGAAGGCATCGCCGTAGCTGCCGACGATGACGTCGAACTCCATCTCGTCGTAGTGCAGGTACGGCTGGTCGCGGCGGAGGTCCCACGGCACGCCGGTGCTGCGCAGGATCGGCCCGGTCGCACCCAGGGCGATGGCCTCCTGGGCGGTGATGACACCGACACCCTGCAGGCGATCGCGCCAGAGGGGCTGGCCGGTCATGAGGATGTCGTACTCCTCCAGCCGCGGCGGGATCATCTCCAGCAGGTGCAGCACATCGTCGCGCCAGCCGGCGGGCAGATCGGCGGCCACACCACCGGGGCGGATGAAGTTGTGGTTCATCCGCAGGCCCGTGACCTTCTGGAAGAAGCGCAGCACTTCCTCGCGCTCGCGCCAGCCGTAGATCATCATGCTGACAGCGCCGATGTCCATGCCGTTGGTGGCGAGGAAGAGAAGATGCGACGACATGCGGTTCAGTTCGCTGAGCAGCATGCGCATCCAGACGGCACGCTCGGGGATGTCGTGCTCGATGCCCAGCAGTTGCTCGGTGGCCATCGAGAACACGAGCTCGTTGTTGAGTGGGCTGACGTAGTCCATGCGGGTGACGTTGGTGCCGCCCTGCATGTAGGTGAGGTTCTCGCCCGTCTTCTCCATGCCCGTGTGCAGGTACCCGATGATCGGCTTGCAGCGCAGCACGGTTTCGCCTTGCAGCTCCAGCATCAGGCGCAGCACGCCGTGGGTGCTGGGGTGCTGCGGGCCCATGTTGATGATCATCGTCTGATCCTCAGCAGGGTCCACCGGCAGGTCGCCGAGCTTGGCCGCGTCGGCTTCGCTCATGCGCAGCACCGCGCCCACTTCGCGCAACAATTCTCGGGCCGTCAGCTCGCTGCGCGGCTTGAGGCCCTGTTCGGCTTCATTGCCCTCACGGATCGTGGCGACTATGTCCTTAACGGCGGGGTCATTCCTGGCGGGGTCGGCGCTCACCTGGACCCCTCCTTGGCAGCGAAGTCGGTGCTGAACTGCACGGGGATGCTGCCCTGGTCGTAGTCCTTGCGCAGCGGGTGACCTTCCCAGTCCTCCGGCATCAGGATGCGCGTGAGGTCGGGGTGGTCGGTGAACACGATGCCGAACATGTCGTACACCTCGCGCTCCATGGCCTCGCTGCCCGGGTACATGTCGAACAGCGTCGGCACGTGCGCGTCGTCGGCCGGAACCTGTAGGCGCAGGCGAATGCGCTCACGGCGTTCGATGGACAGGAGGTTCACGACCACTTCGAAGCGTTCGGCTGCGATGCCGTCGGGCAGCACCCGGTTCGGGTACGTGAGGTAGTCGACCGCGGTGAGGTCTGCGCACATCGTGAAGGTGTCGTCGAGCAGGGTGCGCACCGTCTTCACGTACTGCTCGCGAGTGGGGTGCAGCACACGCTGGCCACGGCTGTCGCTGAGCGGCACGCCGTACGCCGTCGGCGGTTCGGGCCCGGACACCTCGTCGGGGGTGGCGTTGCTCACGCTGTTACCGGGTTCCAATGATGACCGGCATCGGTTGCGCGCCGGCCGGGATCTCGGTGACGTGAAGGCCGGCGCCGGCGCCGGTGGCGACCCGCCGCTTCAGCAGTTCGCCGTCCTCGATCTGCTGGTGCAGCGTCTCGATCGCGTGGATCAGCGTCTCGGGGGTGGGCGGGCATCCGGGCGCATACACATCGACCGGCACGACCTGATCGACACCCTGGACGATCGCGTAGTTGTTGAACATGCCACCGCTGCTCGCGCAGACACCCATGCTGATGACCCACTTCGGTTCCATCATCTGGTCGTAGACCTGGCGCAGCACGGGGGCCATCTTCTGGCTGACGCGGCCGGCCACGATCATGATGTCGGCCTGGCGCGGCGACGCACGGAAGACCTCCATGCCGAAGCGGCTGATGTCGTAGTGCGCGCCACCGGTTGCCATCATCTCGATCGCACAGCATGCAAGTCCGAACGATGCCGGCCATGAACTGCGGCTCCGTGACCAGTTGACGAGGTCTTCCAGCTTGGCCGTGATCGCGTTGTGCGGGATGCCACCGAAACCGTCGTCGCGAATGTCGCGAACAAGACCCATCAGGCTGCATCCTCGCCCATGTCGACGACGTCCGGACGGCCTTCGAGGCCGACGCGACGAATGGTGCTGCTGACGGTGCGCTCGGCCGAGATTGATGACTCGAGGCGGCGCTGCTTGGCGACGGGACCCCAATCGAGGGCGCCGCGCGCGACCATGTACACGAAGGCCGCGAAGAAGACGGCACTGAAGGCGAGCATCTCCCATAGCGCGTACGAGCCGAGGAAGCGGCGGTCGACAGCAAACGGGTAGATGAAGATCAGTTCGATGTCGAACATGATGAACAACATGGCGACGACGTAGAACGTGACGGGGAAGCGCTCGGGTGGCTCGCGACTGGGCACGATGCCACACTCGTACGGTGCTTCCTTCGCCGCCGATGGGCGCCGGGGCGCGAGCAGGCTGGATGCGAAGAAGCTGAGGGCACCGAACAGCCCCACCAGGATCAGCAAGACGACGATCGGCAGGTATTGGCCCATGAGGTCAGGCCTGCGCCGGAAGTGCCTTGGCCGACCGGTTCACCTGCACACGTCGGTCGCGCAGGTGCAACAGCCAG
>JANONE010000379.1:0-22155 GCA_031420675.1 Ilumatobacteraceae bacterium
CGTCGAGCAGCATGTGCGGGCGGAGGGACTTGAACCCACACTCCTTGCGGAACAGGGTCCTAAACCCTGCGCGTCTGCCAGTTTCGCCACGCCCGCGGCGATTGGCGAAGCCTACTCAGCCAGCACTTCCGTGCGACTCGCCGATCAGCGAAACGGAGGTGGCGTCGCTCGTCGGGAGGTGGATTGCTCGGTTCGGGGTCCACTCGCGACGGCGGGTGCGGTGGACGACCTCATCGCCGTTGCGGCATTCGATGCGGCCCTCGACGAACTCCGCCACGCGCAGGGTGATTCCATACGCAGTGTGTGCGGCCCACAGGATTGGCGGTGCGACCAAAATCGGTTCCACAGCCTCGGGCCACGTGCCCAACGTCAGCCAGTCCATCACGTGAGCGGCGGCAGCGCGGCCGCCGAGCGCGCACACGTCGGCGGCTTCTGCGGGGTGGGTGAGGTTGCCGATCGCGAACACGCCGCGCTGCTCGGTGCGCCAGCCGGCATCGACGACCGGGCTCTTCGCCGACGGCAGCAGCGCCAGGCCGCCACTGCGCGCCAACTCGTGATCGGGTATCCAGTTGCCGGTGAACACGACCGTGTCGCACTCGATGCGGTGGCCGTCGGTGAGCACCACCGCCTCCACGCGGCTGCGGCCAACCACCTCCGCCACGTCGACACCCGTGTGGATCGGCACGCGATGGCGTGTCGCCGTCGCAACACGCAGCGGTGCGTACGTCTGGTGACGGGGGAGTGGCGTGACCATTGCTGCCACGCCGCAACCTGCGTGGGTGAGCGTGAGGATGGCCGAGAAGCTGACGTGCTCGGAGCCGACGATGACTGCGCGTGTGCCGACGCGTTGGTGGCGCGCGGTGAACTGCTGCAGGGCGCCGGTGGTGAGCACACCTGCCGGCCGATCGCCAGGCACCAGCCGCGCCGACCGTGGTCGCTCGCGCACGCCGGTGGCCAACAGCACCGCACCCACCTGCACCGTCCGCGGGCCGGTGGACCCGGTGGAGGCGACGGCGAGGTTGGCGAAGGACCGCACCGTGCGGCCGACTTCGATCTCCACGCCCGCGCGTTCGGCAGCGCGCACGAGGTGCGCGGCGTAGCGGGGACCGGTCGTAACTCGATGCAGGTCGCGCATGCCGTAGCCAAGATGGTTGGTGTGGCGCGGAATGCCGCCCGGCTGCAGTTCGCGTTCGTCGACAACCACGCGACCTGCGCCGCGGCGACGAAGTTCGATTGCTGCGCTCAGTCCGGCAGGGCCGCCGCCGACGATCAGGACATCGGCGGTGTTCACGGCAGGCCCAACCACTCGCTCATCGGCCGATCGGAGGCGACGGCGGCGCGCGTGCACACCTCGGCTGCGCAGTAGAAGCCTTGGCAGCGGCCGGCGAGCGCGCGAGTACGGCGGCGCAGGCCATCCAGGTCGCGGGCCGCCAGCGGCCCGGCGAGGGCGGCGTCGATCTCCTCCGCGGTCACCCGTTCGCAGTGGCAGACGACAGTGCCGCCGTGCTGGTACGACCTGTCGCCGGCCTCGCCGAGCGGCATGAGGCGGATCGGCCGCAGTTCGTCGTCCGGCTTTGGCGTGGCCCCCAGGCCGATCGCGGCCAGCATCGTCAACGCTTCCTCGGCCAACGCCATCGAAGAGGTGAGACCCGTCGAGCGGATGCCGCCCAGGCACACGTAACGGGCGTGGGCGTTCGCTGAGAGCTGGTAGTCGCTGTGTTCGGTCGCCGCACGGAGCCCGGCGTACACCGCCGTCACCTCCTCGTCCACGAGCGCCGGCAAGATGCGGTGACCCTTTTGCAGCAACCCGTCGACACCGGCGCGGGTGCTCCCGGTGGCACCCTTGTCGTCGATGTCGTCGGCAGTCGGGCCGAGCATGATGTTGCCGAACACCGTCGGCGCCACCAGCACACCCTTGGTGTGCGAGGTGGGGACCGGCAAGATGGTGCGGCCCAGCAGCGGGCGGGCCAGCTTGTCGAACACGATCAACTCACCCCGCCGCGGCCGCACCGTGAACCCATCGAAGCCGAACAGTCGGTGCAACGTGTCGCCGTAGAGGCCGGCGGCGTTGACCACGAAGCGGGCGAGCACCCCGCGCGCGTCGTCGCCGACCAGCCGTGTCACCTCTGGCCCCACCTCCAATTTCGTCACGTGGAGATCCGTGAAGAGGCGGCAACCGTTGGCCACCGCCTCAGTGGCGAAGGCGAGCGGTGTGCTCCATGGGTCGATGAGATGCTCGCCGGGAACCACCATGCCGCCGGTGATGCCTTCGCCGAGGTGAGGCTCCAGCCCCCGAACGGTTGCAGCATCGATGACCTCGGCGTGGTGGTAGCCGTTCGTCGCCGCCTTGTCGGCCAGCTTCGGCAGCGTCGCCGCCTGCTCGTCGTCCCACGCCACCAGCACTGCGCCGGTCTCCTCGACGGAGATGCCGACGGTGGGCGCGTAGGCGCGCAACAGGTCGTAGCCGCGGGCCACTAGGCGCGATTCGATCGACCCCGGCATGGCGTCGTAGCCCGTGTGCAGGATCGCCGTGTTGGCCTTGCTGGTGCCGGCGCCGACATCGTTTCGGGCCTCCACCAACGCAACCGACAGTTGGTGGTGGCTGAGCAGGCGGGCCACGGCGCAGCCCACCACGCCACCACCCACAACCGCCACGTCGAACACGTCGCTCACGTCGCTCATCAGTGGTCCATCGTTGCGTCGGCGACCGCTTGCCAACGAGCCAGTCGCTCGGCTGCTTGCTCGGCGGAGATCGCGGGCTCCAGAATGGCGCTCGGTCGCCAACCGTCGATGGGGGCGGGCAGGCCGGCACCGATGGCGGCGAAGCCGGCCACGCCCAGCGCGCTCGCATGGGGCGACGGGTAGACCTCCACCGGGCACTGCAGCAGATCGGCCTGCACCTGGAGCAGGGTGCGGCTGCGGGTGAGGCCACCGTCCACCCGTAGCTTGGTGAGTGGCGCGCCAAGGTCGCGGCCTGTCGCACGCGCGAGCAGCGCCACCTGCGCGGCGATCCCGTCGATGGCTGCACGCACGAGGTGGCCGCGTTCGGTGCCCAACGACATGCCGGTGAACGCGGCCTTGGCGTGCGGTTTCCAGTACGGCGCAGCCAGGCCGGCCAGGGCCGGGACGAACGTCACGCCGCCGGCATCGGCAACACCGCCGCCCAGCGCGTCGAGGTCGGCCGGCTCGCCCATGATGCCCATGTCGATCAGCCAACTCACCGCCGCGCCCGCGGTGAACACCTGGCCGTCGAGGCACCACGTGAGTTCGTCGCCCAATCGCCACGCGGGACAAGCGACCAATCCGTTGGCCGAGCGCGTGGGCACCGAGCCGGTGCAGGCCAGCATGAACGCGCCGGTGCCGTACGTGCACTTCGCCTCGCCCGCGGTGCGGCACGCCTCGGCGAAGAGTGCGGCTTGCTGGTCGACGCACGCACCTGTCACGGGCACGCTGCCGCCGAACACGCTGCATTCACCCAGCGCTTGTGCATTGCCCACCACCTGCGGCAACGTCGCCGGGTCGATGCCGAAGATGCTGCACGCCTCGTCGCTCCACGCACCCGTTTCCAGATCCAGCAGCAGGGTGCGACCGGCCGTTGCGACGTCAGTGACGAACGAGCCGCACAGTCGGTGCAGCAGCCACGTATCGGTGGTGGTGATCGTCAGTTCGGGCGTCACCCGGCCGCGCAGCCACACCATCTTCGGTGCCACGAAGTACGGATCGAGCTCGAGCCCGGTGAGGTGCGCAAGCCTCGGCCCGTGCTCTGCCAACCGGTCGCAGACGACGCTGGAACGACGATCCTGCCACACGATCGCGGGGCCGTCGGGTTGACCGGTGGCGCGATCCCATGCCAGCACCGTCTCGCCCTGGTTCGCCAGACCGATGGCGTGGAGCGCAGGGTGCCCCGCTGCCGCGAGCGCCTGCCTGCCGGCCGTGACCACGCTCTGCCACAGTGCTTCCGGCTGCAGTTCGACCCCACCGTCGGGCGAGGCATGCACGGTCACGGGCACCTCGGCGAGCCCGAGCAACGAACCGTCGTCGCCCACCACCACCGCCTTGGTGGCCGACGTGCCTTGATCGATTGCCAATACGGCCATGCGCAAACACTACGCGAGCCCGGGCCCGGTTCAGGTTGGGCGCCAATCCATGACCGGACCGTCCCGCTTGCCACGGACAACACGGGCACGCTCTGGCTTCGGTCGCTATCGGCTCTTGGGCAGTTCGATGAACCGGCAACGCGGGCCGGGTGCTGCCCGTAAGCGGGCATCGAGCGTGAGGAGGGGCACATCGAGCAGCTCGGCCAAGGCGACGTAGGCGGCGTCGTACACGGAGACGTTGCCGCGCAGCTGCCAGATGCGATCACCCAGTTCAGCAAACTCGAATACCTGGCCGTGGACGGCCGTGATACTTCGAAGCGAGCGGAGGGCGAGCGGCTCATCCACCTTTCGACTCGCAGCGAGCCGGCGCAGGGCGCTCGCAACCTCGTACGGCATGACGGATGGATAGGCGATCTCGTGATTCGCATGGAGGCTGCCGACGAAATCGCCCCAGCCGCCGCTGTCGGTCAGCAGCGCGACGACGGCGCTGGCATCGACAACGATCATCGGCGATCGGCGTCGCGTGCCGCCAGGATGTCGTCGATGGAGAGCGGCGGGTGGCCCTGCGCGTTGCTGCGAAGCCGCGCGACGAGCGTCTCCCTGTCTGGCCGCCGGCTCAGCTCGACCAGCTCCTGCAGCAGGAATTCCTGAAGCGACCAGCCCTTGAGCGCGGCACGCGAGGCCAACTCGTTGCGAACGTCATCGGGGACATTTCGGATGGTGACAGCCACAGACATGCCTGCAATCTAGCAGCATTGCCTGCGCATTGCAGGCAGTTCAGGCGACTGGTATCCATACCAGCGAGAGTTGCGTGACCTTGACGTCGATCTTCTCCAGCGTCACGGGCAGGGTGGTGATGTTCTTGGCGACAGCCATCCACTTGGCGTCGATGTCGGTGACCTCCTGGGTGAGGTCGGCTTCCAGGTCTTCCATCTGCTGGTGCAGCAGTTGGATCTTGTTCTCGGCGGCGTCGAGTCGTTCGCCCGACGCAGCGGTGCGGCCACGCCTGCCCGCTGCGGTTCCGGCCTTGCCGAATACGGAGCCCAGCAGGCCTCCACGCGACCGGCGGCCACCGAGCAGGCCCCCGAGGATGGAACCGGCTGTCGACAGCATCTCCTCGTTGCGCCGGCCCTTCTGCTGAGCCTCCAGCACGTCGGCGCGATCCTCGGCCGTTTGCAACTGCGTCTGCAGCGACGTGACCTTGGCCTGGTACTTGTCGCGTAGCTTGGCGGTGTCCTCGTCGCCCCCGGCGTCGGCTGCCTGGTAGCAGCGCTGATAGAACGCGTCGGCGGACTCGCCGGGCCGGCTGAACAGCCTGAGCTCCTTGTTCACCCGCAGTTCGATGCTGCGGCTGCGCACCAGGAAGTCGACGAGGTCGCGCTCGACACCCGTCCAGAACGCCTTCGCCTTCAGCGGCGCCTTGGAGAGCTGGTAGGTCGCGCTCGGCGGCTTTTCCACGCGCAGGTCGCGGTCGTCGTAGTCGATGGCGATCGCCAGCGAAGGATCGACCTGGTCGCCCACCGGGAAGAGCACGGCCTCGTATTCCTCGTCGTGGATCAGGTCGGCCTTCTCATCGTCGTAGCGCAGGGCTACGCGAGCAACGACGGCCGGCTCGAAGCGAATGCCGCGCGGATCGCCGCCGACGGTGGTGAGCCATGGTGCCGCAACATCGGCCCAACGGATGGCGACACCCGCAGCGATCTCCTGCATGAGCGGTGACTCGTCGTCGGCGAGCGGTCCGGCCGGAGCGGCGGGTGCCACGGACGAGGCCGATGGCGCAGACGCGGTGGGAGGGGGAAGCGGAGCCAGAGCCACACCTTTTTGATCGGCCATCAGCACGGCGATCTGGTCGCGGGTGAGGGGGCCGCGCAGGTAGCTCATCGCCCATCGGGTGGTGAACACCTCCGGCTGATCCTTGCCTGCGCGGCGTAGCACGAACTCGCGCTTGGCTAGGCCGCTGATCGTGTCGCCGACGGCGCCCACATCCACACCACCGGCCGCCGCGCTCATGCCATCGAGCAGGCGCTGCTTGTCGCGATCGGTCTGCAACCGGCCGATCATCCAGGTGCCGGCGTTGGACAACGCTTTGTAGTCGATGTCGACAGGGTTCTGGGTGCTGAGCACCACACCGAGCCCGAACGCGCGGGCCTGCTTCATCAGCGTCATGATCGGCTTCTTCGTGGGCGGTGCCGCGGTCGGCGGCAGGTACCCGGCCACTTCGTCCATGTACAACAGTGCACGCAGGTCGGTGGTGCCGCTCTGCTTGCGCATCCAGGTGACGAGCTTCGACAGGATCAGGGTGGTGACGAACTGGCGCTCCTGATCGCTGAGGTGCGCAGTCGTCACGATGGCACAGCGCGGCTTGCCGTCGGGTGTGCGCAGCATGGTTTCGATATCGAGAGCGGGACCGTTCATCCAGGCGCTGAACGACGGCGATGCGAGCAACCCGTTGAGGCGCATCGCGAACGTCATGCGATCCTTCGGTGGGAAGAACTGGTCGAGCTCGAACACGCCCAGTTTGCGGATGGGCGGGTTCATCACCATGCCCACGAGCATGGGCAGGTCGAGGCTGCGTTGCGCGTTCCACTCGTTGAGGATCAGGTTGCTGAGCAAAATGTGTTCGCGGCTGCTGAGTGGGTCGGACTCGATGTCGACCAGACTGAGCAGGCCGGACACGAAGCCTTCGATTTCGTCACCGACGATCTCCGGGTCGGCGCCGGCGCCCGGCGCCTGCAACGAGCCGATGATGTTCAGCCCGAGGCCGGCGTTGGAACCCGGCGTGTAGATCGTGAATGTCGTGCTGCTGCGCAGCGCGCCGATGCGGTCCGGGCCCACACCCCACCCGGCCAATCCCTCCCTCCACACCTTTGCCTGCGCGGCCGCAAAGTCGGCAACGCTGACGCCCGCCTTGACAGCGTCGCCCTCGTTGACCCAGGGCTGGAAGTCGGCAGCGGCCAACCCAGGGAAGGTGAGGCACAGGTTGGTGAGGTCGCCCTTCGGGTCGATCAGCAGCGTGGGCACACCGGCCGACAAGGCCTCCTCGATGAGCACGATGCCGAGACCGGTCTTGCCCGAGCCGGTCATGCCGACGATCACCCCGTGAGTGGTGAAGTCGCCGCTGGGCAGCAGCACGTTCTTGTCGATGCGGGTGTGCTGAGCAGGATCGATCAACCCGCCGAGGAGAAAGTCAGCCATGGCTCGACACGGTAGCGGTCGCGCACGTAGGCCGCAGCCGGCTACCGCAGGGTGACTCGATAGGCGCAGCGTTGGCCGCCATCGAGCAGATGTTGTTCGCGGGCGACGGTGACATCGGGGCCGAGCGCCTTCTGGAACAGATCGAGCTCGGCACTGCACAGCCCGGCGCACGAGTCGGCGGCACCGCGTATGGGGCAGTGGTGCTCGACCAAGGTCACGTGATCGTCGCCGTCCACGGCCTCCGCCAGGTACCCCTCGGCGCTGCGCAACTCGGCGATCCGGTGCACGCGATCGGACACGGTGGTGGCACCGTCGAGAGCGATTCGGTAGACGGCAAGCTGCCGCTCGGCGCGGGTGCGCACGACACGTTCGAGCGCTTCCTCGCCCAGCGCGCTGCGAATGGAGGCGATCAGCTCGACCGTCAGGTCGCTGTGGCGGTCGGCGAACAACGAGCTGGCGGAGGGGGCCAGACGCCAGTGCACCGGCGGCCGGCCGCGGCCACTGCTGGGAGCGATGACGCGCTCGACGAGCTCTGCGCCCTCGAGGGCCTCGAGGTGTTGGCGAATGGCCGTGTCGGTGAGCCCGAACTCGGCTGCCAGCTCTGGTGCCGTGCACGTATCGGCACGCTTCAGGCGCTCGATGATCCGACGCTTGGCGCCCGAAAGATCGTTGGCTGTGTCGGACATCCGGTCAGCTTACCGACCCGTCCGGAACGCGGTCGGGCACGCTGTCTGTGTGAAAGCCGTCCGGGTTTGACAAAATGTTCACCATGACCGTTTCCGCCGGCACCGACCCGATCGCCCATGCACTCGAGAATCAGTTCGGTTTGGCGGATCGGGTCGTCGATCATGGTGCGCTCGCCAACAGTGCGGCTCGCTTCAGGGAACGTGGCATCGCGCTCCCGACGTTCGCCCAGCTCGCCGACCCGTCGACGATCGATTCGTCGGCCGTCGGCGACGCGGACAAGAACGGCCCCGATGCCCGCAACCTGTGGCGGGTGCACTGGTACAACGATCTCGCCGGCAATCGGGTCGGCGTGCCCGATCACGTGGTGCTGCCCAGTTCGCTCACCGGCGTCGAGAGCCCGATCATCGTCGTGTTCGGTGATCGCTTCCCGATGATCACCGCCCACAAGGTGCTGGCCGCCTACGCCTGCTTGGCGCCGCGGATCGTGACGGGCCAGTTCGACCCCACTCGCCACCGCGCGATCTGGCCGAGCACGGGCAACTACGCGCGCGGCGGTATCGCGATCAGTCGCATCATGGCGTCGCGGGGCGTCGCGATCCTGCCTGCCGGCATGAGCCAGGAGCGCTTCGACTGGCTCGACAAGTGGTGCGAGAACCCGAAGGACGACGTCATCCGCACGGTCGGTACGGAAAGCAACGTCAAGGAGATCTACGACGCCTGCAACGAGTTGGCGAAGGACCCGGCCAACTTCGTGCTCAACCAGTTCTGCGAGTTCGGCAACCACCTGGGCCACTACGAGGTGACGGGGCGAGCGCTGGGCCATGCGTTCGAAGCGGCACGCAGTGCATCGGGTCGCGACCTGCGCCTCGCCGCGTTCACCAGTGCGACGGGCTCGGCCGGCACCATCGCCGCCGGCGACCGGTTGAAGGAGGAGTACGGCGCACGCATCGTTGCTGTCGAAGCGCTGGAGTGCCCCACGATGCTGGAGAACGGGTTCGGCGAGCACAACATCCAGGGCATCGGCGACAAGCACATCCCGCTCATCCACAACGTCATGAACACCGACCTGGTGGTGGCCGTCAGTGATCAGGCCACCGATCAGCTCTACGCGATGTTCAACAGCGACGACGGCCTCGGCTACCTGGCCGACCGCCGTCATGTGCCGCGCCGGGTCCTCGACACGTTGCAGCACTTCGGGCTGTCTGCGATCTGCAACGTGCTGGCTGCGATCAGCACGGCGAAGGTGTTGGGCCTGGGCGCCGACGACGCCATCGTCACGGTCGCCACCGATGGCGCTGCGCTGTACCCCAGCGAGTACACCAAGATCACGGCCCGCGACTTCGGGAACGGGTTCACCAATCTCGACGCGGCGCAGGTCTGGGGCGAGCACCTCGCCAACGTGCCGACGGCGCACACGCTGCAGCTCACCGAGCGTGAGCGCAACCGCATCTTCAACCTCGGCTACTACACCTGGGTCGAGCAGCAGGGAACACCGTTCGAGCTGTTCGAGGCCCGCCGCCATCAGTCGTTCTGGAAGGGCCTGCGCCGTTTGCTGCCCGTGTGGGACGACATGATCACCGAGTTCAACTCGCGGGTCGCGGCGAGCTGAACGCCGTGCTCGACGGGCCGCTGATCGCGGGATGGCAGTGCGCCGTGTGCGGCGCCTCGGTCGACATCGCACGGCCGTTCACGTGGCGCTGCCCGAACTCCAGCGACAGCGATCGGCACCACGCGATGCAGTTGGTGCAGGGCATCACGCCGTTGCGATCGACTGGTGAATCGAATCCGTTCCTCGCGTTCCGACGGTACCTCGCGGTGGATGCGTTCATGGCTGCTCACCGTCTCACCGAAGGGGCGCGGGCGGCAATGGTTGGCGAGCTGGATGCGCTGGTCGCCGCGGTCGACGGCACGGGTTTCGTCACGACCCCCTTCGAGCGCGCCGACGAGCTCAGCGATGCACTCGGGTTCGGCGTCGATGGTGGGGTGTGGGTGAAGGACGAGACGCACAACGTCGCCGGCAGCCACAAGGCCCGACACCTGTTCACGATCCTGTTGCACCTACGCGCTGCGGAACAGCTCGGCCTGGCGCCATGGGCGTCGCAGGTCGAGCGCCCGCCCCTCGCCATCGCCTCGTGTGGCAACGCAGCGCTCGCTGCTGCGACGCTGGCGGCCGCCGTCGACTGGCCGATCCGGGTCTTCGTGCCGCCCTCCGCCAATCTCCACGTGACGAAATCGCTGGGGGAGCTGGGGGCGGAACTGGTGTCGTGCCCGCGCTTGCCGAGCGACAAGCCGGGCGACCCCTGTGTGCACCGCTTCCGCGAGGCTGTCGCAGGTGGGGCGGTGCCGTTCAGCGTGCAGGGCCCGGAGAACGCATGGTGCCTCGATGGTGGCCGCACGATCGGCTGGGAGATGGCCCGCCAAACGGACGAGCAGGTCGACGGGCCGTCGTTCGACCGGCTGTTCGTGCAGGTCGGCGGGGGAGCGTTCGCCGCCTCTATCGCAGCCGGCTTCCGGATGAGTGGCATGACACCCAGGCTGCACGCGGTGCAGACCGACTCGTGTGCCCCGCTGGCGCGTGCATGGCAGCAGTCGCTCGCACTGGGTGGCGCGCAGCAGGCAGCGCACCACTGGGGTGAGTGCATGTGGCCGTGGGAGCACGTCGGTGCCTCCGCGGCCGACGGCATCCTCGACGACGAGACGTACGACTGGCTGCCCGTGCTGGGTGCGATGGGCGCCAGTCATGGCAGCACGGTGGTGGCCACGGAGGCGCATGTGCTCGCGGCCAACGAGGTCGGCTGCCGCACGACCGGCATCGATGCCAGTCACACCGGCACCGCCGGCCTCGCCGGCCTGCTCGCGATCCGAGGCGAGGTCGGTGCCGACGAGCGGGTGGCGTTGGTGTTCAGCGGTGTTCGTCGGGCGGGCTGAGCCCGATCGCGGTAGGACTGCGAGCGTGGCGTGCCGCGCCGGCCGCCACCGGCTGGCACAATCGACGCTATGACGCCAACCACCGCCGGCTCCCGCCCCAACGTCCTCGTGATCATGTACGACCAGCTCGCGCCGGCGTCGCTCGGTTGCTACGGCAACCCGGTGGTGAAGGCGCCGGTGATCGATCGTCTCGCCGCCGAGGGCGTCGTCTTCGACGCGGCCTACACGAACAGCCCCCTGTGCACGCCGGCGCGTTACTGCATGATGACCGGTCAGTTGCCGTCGGCGACGCGCGGGTACGACAACGCCGCCTACCTGGCCAGCACGATTCCGACCTTTGCGCACTACGCCCGCGCCGCGGGCTACCGAACGGTCCTGAGCGGGAAGATGCACTTCGTCGGGCCCGATCAGCTGCACGGCTTCGAGGAGCGCCGCACCACCGATATCTACCCGGCCGACTTCGGTTGGACGCCCGACTGGCGGGCGCCCGACGAACGAATCGACTGGTGGTACCACAACATGGACAGCGTCACCGGTGCCGGCGTGGCGGAGGTGACCAACCAGCTGTTGTTCGACGACGAGGTCGGCCACCACGCCGTTCGAGCACTGCACGATGTGGCCCGCGCCGATGATGGCCGGCCGTGGCTGCTCGTCGCCAGCTTCACCCACCCGCACGACCCCTACGTGACACGTCAGCAGTACTGGGATCGTTACGACGGCGTCGAGATCCCGTTGCCCGTCGTCACCGCCGACGACGTGCCCGCCGACCCGCACACGCTTCGCCTGCGCGAGGCCTGCGCCATGGATCGCACGGAGATCAGCGACTACGACGTGCGCAACGCCCGCCGCGCGTACTACGGCAACATCTCGTACGTCGACGAGTGGACCGGCAAGTTGATGGCCACGCTGCACTCGCTGGGCATGGCGGACGACACCGTGGTCGTGCTGCTGGCAGACCACGGCGACATGCTGGGCGAGCGCGGCCTCTGGTACAAGATGAACTTCTTCGAAGGGTCCGCTCGCATACCGCTGGTGGTGCACGCGCCGGGCCGGTTCGCTGCTCGCCGAGTGGCCACGCCCGTCTCCCTGGTCGACGTGCTGCCTACCATCCTCGACCTGGCCGGTTGTTCACCTGCGGAGGCGGTTGAGCCGCTCGCCGGCCGCTCGCTGCTGCCGCTGTGCGAAGGCACCGCCGACGACCGCACTGTCGTCGGCGAGTACATGGCCGAAGGGTCGCGCGCACCGATCGTGATGATTCGCAGGGGCGACCTGAAGTTCGTTCACTGTCCCGTCGACCCCGACCAGTTGTACGACCTCGCCGCCGACCCGCACGAGCGGGTGAACCTCGCCACCGAGCCCCGCTGGGCCGAGATCGCGGAAGCGTTCCGGGACGAGGTCGCCCAACGGTGGGATCTTGCTCGGCTGCACGAAGAAGTGTTGGCCGACCAGGCCCGCCGCCGGTTGGTCTCGTCGGCGCTGCGCTCGGGGGTCTTCACACCGTGGGACTACACCCCGCCCCGTCACGGCGAGAACGAGTTCATGCGCAACCACCTCGACCTCAACGATGTGGAGCGCAACGCGCGCTGGCCACGCTGACCCGTCGCTCGTCTCAGCGGGCAGCTGCTGCGACTGCATCCACGATGCGGTCCACCTGCTCGTCGCTGGTCACCAGCGGCGGGCAGAACAGCAGCGAATCGGCGTTGAGGGCACGGCAGACAACCCCGCGGTCGTACATCACATCGCGCATCGACATCGCGTTCTGATCCGGGCGTAGGCCGGCCGCCCACATCGCACCAAGGCCACGAACGTGGTCGATGGAACCGTCGTCGGCCAGTGCCTGCAGGCCCGACGACAAACGGTTGCCCAGGTGCAACGCGCGATCCACGAGACCCTCCCGCTCGATGATCTCGATGTTCTTCAACGCTGCCGCACAGGCGGTCGTGTGGCCCGAGTAGGTGAAGCCATGGCGTAGGACGAAGTCGGGATTCGACTCGAGCGCGGCCGTCGGGAGGGGCCCGACGAAGACGCCGCCGAGCGGCTGGTAGCCCGACGTGACGCCCTTGGCGAACGTGGCGAAATCAGGTGTGACCCCGTAGTGGTGGGCCGCGAACCAAGTTCCCAGGCGACCGAAGCCGGTGATCACTTCGTCGAACACGAGGTAGGCGCCATGCTGGTCGCACAACCTGCGCAGGCTCTCCAGGTAGCCGTCCTGCGCCGGGTAGATGCCACCCGCACCTTGCACCGGCTCGGCGATGATCGCGGCCACCTCGTTGCCGCGTTGCGTCATCAGTGTTGCCAAAGCCTCGACGTCGTCGGCCGGCACCTGCACGACCTCATCGACGAACGGCCCGAAGTTCTCGCGGTTGGGGGCGATGCCTTGCGCGCTGGTGCCGCCGTAGGCGGTGCCGTGATAGCCGCGGACACGGGAGATGATCAGCTTGCGATGGCCCTGGCCCGCCTGCACGTGGGCTATGCGGGCCAGCTTCATGACCGTGTCGATCGACTCGCTGCCCGAGCCCGTGAAGAACACCCGTGCATCGGGAATGGGGCCGATCTGGCGGAGCTTTTCGGCGAGTTGCTCGGCCGGCTCGGTGGTGAACGGGTCGAAGCAGGAGTACGACTCCAGCGTGGCGACCTGGTGCGAGATCGCGTCGGCCATCTCCCGGCGACCATGCCCGATGGCGCAGTACCAGAGGCTTGCCATGCCGTCGATCAACTCGTGCCCGTCGGCGGTGTAGAGCAGTGCCCCCTCGCCGCGCACGATGCGGATTAACTCCTCGCGGGTGGGCTTGGCAAACGGGTGCAGGAACGCCTTGGGCATTCACGGAACGGTACTCAGCGGAGGCGACCGACCACGATCTCATTGCCCAGGTCCTGGCCAGAGCCGGACTACGCGGACTCGATTGCCGGCCCGACACGGAGGATGCCACGTCGAGGAGAGCACGACCCGATTGCTCGAGAAGGTGGTCGATGTTGTGGATGCCGATACCGGCACCGTGCGGCTGAAGCAGCACATCGAGAAGGCCGATGAGATGGCGCTCGACACGCGCAGCACGAAGACCACGCGGATCCGGCGCCGGCCATGAGCACCGTTGCCTGCCCGAACGGTCACCAGAGTGCAGACCCGGGCTGGTGCGATACGTGCGACGCCAAGATCGCAGGCGCTTCGGCGCCGGTCGAATCGTCGATCGGCTGGGTCGCGGTCATCGAGGTCGATCAGCAGTGGTTCCAGTTGAGGGGCGCGCTGGCCGATCAGCCGTGCCCGTCCCCATCGTCGTCGACGGTGCCGCTCGCCAACCACACTTCCCTCATCGGCAGGTCGTCAGCGGCTCGTGGTGTTCGACCCGAGCTGTCGCTCGATGCCGACACTGGCGTCTCTCGTCGCCACGCGCAGTTCGTGCGCGACGGCGACAATCTCACGATCGTCGACCTGTCGTCCACGAACGGCACGTACGTGGTGGGGGTGGCCGGCTCGCCCGAATCCGACACGCCGGCGTTGGTGCCCGGCGTGCCGACCGAGCTGTACGACGGTGATCGGATCTACGTGGGAGCGTGGAGCCGACTGACGGTGCGGTCAACGCCCGCCTGACGTCAGGGGCGTTTCGTCCTGCGGCGCTTCACGGTCGGCTTCCGGGCCGGCGCGCCCAATGCACACACCTCGTCGAAGCCTTCTCGCAGGCATGACGCCAGCACGTCGGGGTCGGGGATCGCCGCCGCATCCGCGTTCAGTCCGATGTAGCAGGTGCCGTCGTACGACATCAGAGAGACGTTCACGGCCGAGCCGGCGGTCGGGCCGAAGGGGAAGAAACGCAGCACTCGCTTGCCTTCCAGCCACATCGGGCCCGGGACGCCGGGCACGTTGCTGGCCAGGAAGTCGACACCCTTCAGCATCGCCCCGATCACGCCCTTGGGCATCAGGTTGAGGAAGCCGGCAATGGCCTCGGTGTGATCGAGCGACCGTTCGTGACGAATCTCGTCGACCGCCCGATGCATGGCATTGATGCGTTGCGCGGTCGAACTCGCCGCAACGGGCAGCGTGAATCGCATCACAGTCACATGGTTGCCCCCCTCGGAGTCGCCGGCTTCGCGTTGGGAGATCGGCATTGCCACCCTCAGCTCGTGCACGTCTGCGCCGTGCCGCAAGTGGTACCGGTGGAGCCCGGCGGTGATGCCGGCGAGGAACGAGTCGTTCAATCGCCCGCCGGCCGCCTTGGCGGCGGCCCGCAACGATTCCGTGGGCACTTCCACCAGGCGGTAGTTGGACGCCTTCATGCGGCCGACCATCACGGTCGACTTGGGCGTGGTGGCGGGGGCCAGCATGCGGCCGATCGACCCCGCGGTGTCGATGACCTCTCTCGCAGCCTGCTGCGGGTTGCGGATGGCGTGCAACAGGTTGGGCACGACGGAGCCGAGTTGGCGCCGGGCCAGATCGACGACCCCTTCCAGGTCGTGCATCACCATCTCGCGCAGGATGGACAAGGAGGTGAGCTGGGCGGCGACCGGGCGCATCGTCGTGGGCTGTGGAGGCGCCGACTCCTCGAAGTCGAACAGGTGCGCTGCCAGCTGCACCGCGCCGATGCCATCGGTGACGACGTGGTGCGCTTTCATCACCAACGCAGCACCCGCTGCCGCCTCGTCGCTATGGACGCCCTCCACCAGCGTGAACTCCCAGAGCGGGCGCGTAGAGTCGAAACCGCTCATCGCTGCCGTACGCGCCCAGTCGAGCAGCTGCTGCACGCCGCTGCCGGCCGGCAGACGGATGCGGCGCAGGTGGTACCCGATGTCGAAGTCGGGGTCGGCAACCCACCGCAACGTGGTGGGGTGCAGCGGCACGGGCACGACCCTGTCGCGCAGCGCAGGGATGTGGTGGCTCACTTCTTCGACACGCGCGTGCAGGCGGGCCCAGTCCGGCGCTGCCTCCAACATCACGACACCGAGGATGGTGCTGCGCAGCAACGGGTCGGCCTCGACCATCCACATGATGGTGTCGTTCTGACTCAGATAGTGACTCTTTGCCACGGTGTACCCCCACGACGAATCGTGCAGCGCTCCGCGCCGTAGAGCTAGGGCCGTTCGGCCCAGCGACGTGCCTGACGGCGTCATCCGAGGGCGTCGCCCAGAGCCTCCAGAGAGGGTACGAACCAGTACGCGCCAGTGAGTGGCGTGCTGAACGCTGTCAGCCGATCGCGCACTCCATCGTCGGTACCGAACATGCGGTGCAACATCTTGGTGAACCGCTGGGGCTCGGCGCTGAACGCAACGAAATGCAACCCGTGTTCAGTGACGGTGCCGTAGGGCACGCTGCGCCGATAGATCGCGAGCTCCTCGCCGTCTTCCTCGATCACCATGCGTGCGATGTGCGCGGTGTCGCGCTTCACGTGGTCGTCCAGCTCCACGCTGTCGGGCTTGGTGCGGCCGAACACGGCCTCCTGTTCCTCCAGCGGCAGCGCGTTGAACGCGTCGAGGTCGTGCACCCACCGCTGCGTGATCGCGAACGATCCGCCCGTACCGGGCGCGCCGTCGGGCAGCGTGGCCACCGCGTATGCCTCCTCCACCGCCGGGTTCTCGGTCCCGTCGATGAAACCGGTGAGGTCGCGGCTGTCGCGGTAAACGAAGCCGGCAACCTCCTGGGCCACGGTCGCAACCGGGTCCAAGAGCGCAGCAATCCCGCGTGTGACATCGAGCAGCACATCGTCACCGGTGCCGTGGCACCACACCCACAGGTCGTGCTGCGTGTCGGGTGCTCCGTCGATGACCGGGAACTCGACCATTGCGTCCGGCGCGCGGTGCGGAGCGATCGAACGCCACAACGCGGGAGCGAACGCGATCACGATGTTGACACCGCCGGCCGAGGCCGATGGTTGCCGAAGCGGTTGCAACGCGCTGAGCACATCACCGGTCTGCGTGCCAGGCCGAAGGTCGAACTCGAGGTGGCGGTGAGATCGAGTGCCCTGAGCGAAAATGCCCGGCTGCGGGGTTGCCATGGTGACCTTTCGGTTCGTGTGTCGCGCCCACTGTTAGCCGACGAGCGGCACCTGCGCCAATCCTTCGACCTTCGGCCCAATCCGCGGGCCGAAAGACCCTGTTACCGGCTCCTAGTCGACCGTACGGTCAAAGTGTGCCCGATCAATCCACTGCAGCCGTGCTGCGCCGGGAGGTGGTCGATGCCAACGAAGCAGTAGCCCGCGTGGCACACCTGCTCTCGGAAGTCATCGCCATCTATCCGATCACTCCAGCCTCGGCAATGGGTGAGTACGCCGACGAGTGGAGCGCCCGCGGCCAAACCAACCTGTGGGGTGTGGTGCCGGAAGTGATCGAGATGCAGAGTGAGGCCGGCGCGGCCGGCGCACTGCACGGTGCCGTGTTGCGCGGCGCGATGGCCACCACTTTCACCGCCAGCCAGGGCCTGTTGCTGATGCTGCCCGAGATGTTCAAGATCGCCGGCGAGTTGACCCCGACTGTCATCCACGTCGCTGCCCGATCTTTGGCCACGCATGCGCTCAGCATCTTCGGCGACCACAGCGATGTGATGGCGGCGCGCACCACCGGCTTCGCCATGCTGTGCTCGCCCAGCGTGCACGAGGCTGCGGACATGGCTGTCATCGCCCATGTTGCGACGCTGACCTGTCGGGTGCCGTTCCTGCACTTCTTCGACGGGTTCCGCACCAGCCACGAGCTCAACACGGTCGAGTTGCCCACGGTCGAGCAGATCAGAGCGATGATCGACGACGACCTGGTGCATGCCCACCGTTCGCGAGGTCTCGATCCCGACCGACCGATGTTGCGGGGCAGTGCACAGAACCCCGACGTGTTCTTCCAGGCACGCGAGGCGTGCACGCCGTTCCACGAGGCCGTGCCCGCTGCGGTACAGGCAGCGATGGATTGCTTCGCGGGCGTCACCGGCCGCCGGTACTCGCTGGTCGAGTACTACGGAGCGCCGGATGCCGAGCGGGTGATCGTGTTGCTGGGCTCCGGTGTCGGTGCGGTGCGTGAGGCGGTCGACGCGTTGAACGACGCGTCACTCAACGGCGCTGGCGAGCGGGTCGGGGTGGTAGCACTGCGGCTCTACCGGCCCTTCCCCACTGAGCAGCTACTCGCTGCGCTGCCCCCATCCACCCGCACCGTGGTCGTGCTCGACCGCACGAAGGAGCCGGGTGCGCCGTTCGAGCCGCTGCACCTGGACGTGCTGGCGGCACTGTGGCACAGCGAGTCGACGTCATGGGCAGGTGGCGAGAAGCCGCGCGTGATTGGTGGCCGCTACGGGCTCAGCAGCAAGGAGTTCACGCCCGCCATGGTGAAGGCAGTGTTCGACGAAGCATCGTCGCCGCTGCCGCGCAACCCCTTCACGGTCGGCATTCACGACGACGTCAGCCACACCAGCCTGACGTGGGATCCATCGTGGCGGACCGACCGGGCGAAGGTCCGGGCCGTGTTCTACGGCCTCGGCGCAGATGGCACGGTGGGTGGCAACAAAAACACGGCGAGGATCATCGGGGCCAACACCGATCTGCACGTGCAGGCTTACTTCGTCTACGACTCGAAGAAGTCGGGCAGCACGACGATCAGCCACGTGCGCGTGGACGAGCATCCCATCGACAGCACGTACCTCATCGACGAGGCCACGTTCGTGGGCATCCACCAGTGGAACTTCTTCGATCGCCTCGACGTACTGCACCTGGCCGCCCAGGGTGCGACCGTGCTGCTCAACTCGCCGTACCCCGCCGACCAGGTGTGGGGTCGCCTTCCCGCAGAAGTGCAGCAGCAGATACTCGATCGCAACTTGCAGGTGCACGCCGTGGATGCAGCCGCTGTCGCCCGCGAAGCCGGCCTCGGTGGTCGCATCAACACGGTCATGCAAGCCTGTTTCTTCGGACTCGCCGGGGTGCTTCCGACCGAGGACGCGCTGCGCGAACTGAAGGACGCCATTCATCACAGCTACGGCGCACGCGGCGAGGCCGTGGTGGCGCGCAACGTGGCCGCGGTCGACAAGTCGCTGGAGAACCTGCATCGTGTACCGATCGGCTCGTCCGTGACCGCGACGGCGCATCGCCGCCCGACGGTGAGCGCCGATGCCCCCGACTTCGTACAACGAGTCACGGCTCGCATGCTGGCGGGGGAGGGCGACCTCCTGCCGGTGAGCGCGCTGCCGCCCGATGGCGGCTTCGTCACCGGCACCGCGCGGTACGAGAAGCGCACCATCGCGGCCGAGATCCCGATATGGGAAGCGGACTTGTGCATCGATTGCGGCAAGTGTGCGGTCGTCTGCCCGCACGCGGCGATCCGCATGAAGGTCTACGAGCCGTCGGCGTTGGAGGGCCTGGGCGACACGATGAAGTCGAAGACCTTCCGCAGCCGCGACGTGCCCGGAATGCGCCTCACCATCCAGGTCGCGCCCGACGACTGCACCGGTTGCGGTGTGTGCGTGCAGGCGTGCCCGGCACACGACAAGAGCGAGGTGAAGCGCAAGAGCATCAACATGCGCCCGATCGCCGATCACCTCGATCGCGAGCGAGTTGCGTGGGACGCCTTCCTCGGTGTCGAGATCGCCGACCCGGCCCAGTGGGACCCTGCCTCGGTGAAGACCAGTCAACTGCGCCAGCCCTTGTTCGAGTTCTCGGGTGCGTGCGCCGGTTGCGGCGAAACTCCCTACCTGAAGCTGCTCACGCAGTTGTTCGGCGACCACCTGTTGGTGGCCAACGCCACTGGGTGCAGCAGCATCTTCGGCGGCAACCTGCCCACCACGCCGTACACGGTGAACAGCGAGGGCAGGGGCCCTGCCTGGGCCAACAGCCTGTTCGAGGACAATGCCGAGTTCGGTCTCGGCATCCGACTCGGTTTCGAGGCGCAACGCCGCACTGCACTGGTGCTGGTGAACCGCCTGTGGTCGCAGCTCGAGGCGGCGCTGGGGGCCGCAGCAGTCGATGCCCTTGTCGCCGGCGTCGACGACGATGGCGAGCTCGGCATCCGTGCCCAGCGCGAGCGGGTCGCCGGCTTGAAGGCGGCGCTGGCCGGCGTCGCCGACGCCGATACCGTGGCCGACACGACCGCCCTGCTCGAGCTCGCCGACACGCTCGTGCGCAAGAGCATGTGGATCGTCGGTGGCGATGGCTGGGCATACGACATCGGCGCCGGCGGCCTCGATCACGTGCTGGGCAGCGGCCGGAACGTGAACATCTTGGTGCTGGACACCGAGGTCTACTCCAACACTGGTGGCCAGGCCTCGAAGGCCACTCCGCGAGGTGCTGTCGCCAAGTTCGCCGCCGGCGGCAAGGGTGGGATGAAGAAGGATCTCGGCCTGGCGGCGATGAGCTACGGCGATGTCTACGTCGCCCAAATCGCTCTCGGCTCCAGCGACATCCAGACCGTGAAGGCCTTGCTGGAAGCCGACGCGTGGCCGGGTGTCTCGCTGGTCATCGCCTATAGCACCTGCATCGCCCACGGTTTTGACATGAGCCAATCGATGACGCAGCAGAAGCTGGCCGTGCAGAGCGGTCACTGGCCGCTCTACCGCTACCGGCCTGCTGCCGATTGCGACGCGCAGCCGTTCCAGCTGGACAGCGCCGACCCATCCGTACCGTACAGCGACTTCGCCCGCAGCGAGGCGAGGTTCTCGATGTTGGCCCGTTCCAATCCCGATCGCTCTCGGGAACTGGTGGATCTCGCCCAGCAGGATGTCGACAACCGCTGGCGCTACTACCGGCAGCTCGCCGACGTGCATCGAGCGGCGCCCGTTCACGCGCCTGACGAAATCGTGCAGACGAGGGCGGTGATTGATGAATGACCTGACAACCACCTACCTCGGTCTTCGGTTGCGCAGCCCGCTGGTAGCGTCCGCCGGCCCGCACACCGGCAACCCGGCCATGTGGCAACGGCTGGAGGACGCGGGTGCAGGGGCCATCGTGCTGCCCTCACTGTTCGAGGAGGAGATCGAGCAAGAAGCGTTCACGATGGCGCAGGCGTACGACGACACATCCGATCGGTTCGGTGAGGCGCAGAGCTTCCTACCGCAGATCGATCTTCCCGACGTCGGGCCCAGTCGTCATCTCGCGCTGGTCGAGCAGGCGCGCGAGCGCTTGAGCATTCCGGTCATCGCCAGCCTGAACGGCACCACCCCTGGCGGCTGGGTGCGCTACGCGAAGCATCTCGCAGAGGCGGGCGCCCACGCGATCGAGCTCAACCTCTACGACAGCGTCGTCGACCCCGGCATCACCGCTGCCGACGCCGAGCGCCGCTATGCCGAACTGGTGGAAGAAGTGAAGGCGGAGATCTCCATTCCGCTGGCAGTCAAGCTGAGCCCGTGGTTCACCGCGCTCGGCAACTTCGCCGAACGATTGCAAACCGCCGGCGCCGACGGGCTGGTGCTCTTCAACCGGCTCTACCAACCCGACATCGACCTCGACACGCTCGAGGTCGTCCCGCGGTTGTCGCTCAGCTCATCGTCCGAGACCAGGCTGTCGCTGCACTGGATCGCCAACCTGTTCGGCTCCGTGCGGTGCTCCTTGGCCGCCAGTTCGGGCGTGCACGACGGTGCCGACGTGCTGAAGTTGCTGCTCGCCGGCGCCGACGTGGTGATGACCACCAGTGCGTTGTTGCAGCACGGACCCGAGCACCTCCGGGTGATGGAGCGCTACATCACGGATTGGATGGTGGAGCGCGACTACGAGAGCGTCAACCAGTTGCGGGGGAGTGTGAGCCGGGGCAATGTGCCCGATCCTCAGGTGTACGAGCGCGCGAACTACTACCAAGTGATCCACAGCTGGCGACCGGGAACGCCTCGGTAAGCTCGCATACATGCGACACCACGAAGGCCACTACGGCCACCGAGTCGGTTGGTTGCGGGCGATGGTGTTGGGCGCCAATGACGGCATCGTCTCCACGGCAGCCCTGTTGCTCGGCGTCGCCGCAGCCTCGTCCACCCACACCGCCATCCTCACCGCCGGTACGGCCGGCCTCGTCGCCGGCGCGGTCTCGATGGCCCTCGGCGAGTACGTATCGGTCTCGTCACAGCGCGACTCGGAGCGTAGCGACATCGAGAAGGAGCGGTGGGAGCTCGCCAACCAGGCCGACCACGAGCTGGAAGAACTTGCTGCCATCTACCGGGCCAAGGGACTGCAACCCGCACTCGCCACCGAGGTGGCAACGCGACTGACCGAACACGACGCGCTGGCGGCCCACCTGCACGACGAGCTCGGCATCACCCAAGACCAACTTGCGGAGCCGTTCCAGGCAGCCTGGAGCTCCGCGATCG
>JANONE010000380.1:0-10650 GCA_031420675.1 Ilumatobacteraceae bacterium
GCCGCGGATGAAGTCACTTGACTCCGCCGATGACCTTCCACATGTTGAATCCCGCCTTTCTCGTGAGTAGTTGTACGTCACTTGTGAACAACGCCTGAGGAAACCCTCAAGGCATGTCACGCTGCGTCACATTACCACGACTGGTGGGGAGTCTTGCAAGAGTCTTGACAAGATTTTTCGACAATCTTTATCAGGACGTTGTGCCGGGTGCGGCTCGTTAAGATGGCCGAGATGCTCACCCTTTGCGGCCCCGACACGCCTGAGCAGCCGCCCGAGGCCGTGGGCAAGTGAGCGCGCTGCCGCGCCCGGAGGCGATCCTTCCGCACCGTTCGCCCTTCTTGTTCGTGGATGAAGTCACCGCGCTCGTGCCGGGCCAGAGCGGCGCCGGTCTATGGCACCTGACCGGCGACGAGTGGTTCTTCAACGGCCACTTCCCGGGCCGGCCGACACTGCCGGGCGTGCTGATGTGTGAGGCGATCGCTCAGATGGGCGCCATCGCCGTGCTCACCGACGAACGCTTCGCCGGCAAGCTGCCGCTGTTCGGTGGCTTGGACTCGGCCCGCTTTCGGCGTCAGGTCGGCCCCGGCGACACGTTGGAGCTGCGGGTAGAACTGGGCCGAATGTCGGCGCGGGCCGGAAAGGGAAGCGGCACCGCGATGCTGGATGGAAGAGTGGCCTGCGAGTGCGAGCTGATGTTCGTGCTGGTCGACGCCTGACGCACACCCTCGGGAGCGGCTTCAGGCGGCATCGGTCAAGCCGCCATGTCCGAGTCCCACGCCACACCTCGGAGTCCCACCTGGCCGTCCGAGTGGGTACTCACATCCCGGGGTACGAGTACCCACTCGGATGGCGCGGCGGGGCGGGGCAGCAGTGGCGTTCGAACGGGCGCTCAGGGCGCCGGCGCGAGGATGATCGTGCCGTTGTGGCCACCGAAGCCGAGGCTGTTCGACATCGTCGGGCCGGGGATCCAGGGCCGCGCGACGCCGATCACGACGTCGATCTCGAAGCCTTCGTCGAGCTCGGTGGTGCCCGCGGTAGGAGGTATCAGCGCGTGCTCCATCGAGAGCAACACTGCTGCCGCCTCCAGCGCACCCGCTGCCCCGAGCGCATGGCCGGTGACACCCTTGGTGGACGTGACCGGCACGTTGCGAGGGCCGAACACGGCGGTGATGGCTGCAGACTCGGCCGCGTCGTTGAGGGGCGTGGACGTGCCGTGCGCATTGATCTGGCGAATGTCGGCGGCGGTGAGCCCAGCGTCGTGCAGCGCGAGTTGCATGCACTTGATGGCGCCGGTGCCGCCGGGCGCGGGCGCGGTGATGTGGTGCGCGTCGGCGTTGCTGGCCGCGCCCACGACCTCGCCGACGATGTTGGCGCCGCGGGCAACCGCAGATTCCCACTCCTCGAGCATCAGCGCTGCCGCGCCCTCGCCGAGCACGAACCCGTCGCGCTCGGGGGAGAAGGGGCGACTGATGCCCGAGCTGGTGAGCGCAGTCATGTTGCCGAACCCTGCCACGGCGATCGCGCACGCAGCACTCTCACTACCACCCGTGACACAGGCATCGATCATGCCCCATGCGATCAGACGAGCCGCATAGCCGATGGCGTGCGTGCTTGCCGCGCAGGCGGTGGTGATCGTCTCGTTCGGACCTTGCAAGCCATAGCGCATGGAAATGGCTGCTCCGGAAGCGTTGGGCATCATCATGGGGACGAGGAATGGCGAGACGCGCCGCTCGCCCTTCTCGATGAGCACCTCAATCTGCTCCTCCGTCGAACGCAGCCCACCGACGCCGGTGGCGAAGATGGTGCCGAAGCGGCTGGCGTCGGCGGTCGGCCGACCAGCGTGCTCGAAGCACTCCGCCGCCGCCGCGACAGCGAACTGCTCGACCTTGTCGGCACGCCGCGCTTCCTTCAAATTCGCGTAGTACGGCGACGGATCCCAATCGGCGATCTCTATCGTGCGGCCGGTGGAGATGCCCGGGCCGTTGAGGCCGTCCCAGAACGCCTGCTTCCCGATACCGCACGGAGCGACCACGCCATAGCCGGTGATGGCAACACGCCGACCGCGGTCGCCCAGGGTCGGGGCGCCGGGCATCAGAGTTTGCCGACGACGAGATCGTAGGCCTGGCCGACGGTCTCGACACCCTCGAGGTCTTCTTCGGGTACTTCCACGCCGAACTCTTCCTCGAGACCCATGATCAGCTCGACGAGGTCCAGGCTGTCGGCATCGAGATCGTCGCCGAACTTGGCGTCGCGCACCACTTGGTCTTCCGACACGGAGAGCACCTCGACGGCGACCTTCTTGAAACGGGCGAACAGTTCGTCACTCACGGAATTCTCCTTCATTGATGTTGTGGCAGATGCTAATCGGGTGATGAGGTTGGTGGTCGGGCCGAGTCAGTGACCCATGCCCAGGCCGCCATCGACGGGGATCACGGCGCCGGTGATGTAGGCCGCGTCGGGCGAGGCGAGGAAGGCCACCACACCGGCGATCTCTTGCGGGCTGGCGACCCTGCCGAGCGGCACGGCTGCGGTGAGCTCGGCGAGGCGCTTGTCGCCGAGTGCGGCGGTCATGTCCGTGGCAACCGGGCCGGGGGCCACCACGTTGCACGTGATGCTGCGCGAGCCCAGCTCGCGAGCCACGGAGCGGGCGAAGCCCACGAGGCCGGCCTTCGACGCGGCGTAGTTGGCCTGCCCGGCGGAGCCGAGCAGACCGACCACGGACGACATGAGGATGATGCGCCCCTTGCGAGCGCGCAGCATGCCCTGCGCTGCGCGCTTGGTGACGCGATATGCAGCCGTCAGGTTGGCGTCGATGACCGAGACGAAATCCGCCTCGCTCATGCGCAGCAGCAGGCCGTCGTTGGTGACGCCGGCGTTGGACACGAGGATCTCCACCGGGCCGAACTCGGCTTCCACTGCCGCGAACGCGGCATCGACCGAAGCAGCGGACGTGACGTCGCACTGCACACCGAAGAAGCCCTCGGGCGGCGGCGACGAGTGGTAGGTGACTGCGACTTTGTCGCCGAGTGCTGCAAACCGCTGAGCGCAGGCAAGACCGATGCCGCGCGAACCACCGGTGATGAGCACCACACGGCTCACGCGAGCACCGTTGCTTCGCCGTTCCCGCCCCAGCGGAGAATGGCGCTGGCGGCCGTCATGCCTGCGCCGAAGCCGACGAGCAGCACGAGATCGCCCTTCTTGACGCGATGGGTGTCGAGCGCGTCGGCGAGCGCCAACGGAATCGAGGCGGACGAGGTGTTGCCCGTGCGGTGCAGTACCAGCGCGGCCTTTTCGATGGGCACGCCGAGGCGATCGCACGCTGCCTGGATGATGCGGATGTTGGCCTGGTGAGGAACGACGAGAGCGATATCGTCGGCCGTGACGCCGGCGTGGTTCATGCTCTTGGTGGCGGAATCAACCATGATGCGTACGGCACGGCGGAACACTTCCTTGCCGTCCATCTGGAGCAAGCCGCCGATCTCGCAGTAGATGAACCGTTCGGCGGATCCGTCGGCATCGAGATCCCAGCCGAGCAGCTGACCTGCGCCCTCTACTGCCTCGAGCACCACCGCGGCGCTGCCATCGGCGAAGAGGATGGCGGTGTTGCGATCGCTCCAGTCGGTGATGCGGGCGAGTGTGTCGGTGCCGATGACCAGTACTTTCCTGGCGCCCATGGCGATCATGCCGTGCGCCTGCACCAGCGCGTAGACAAATCCGCTGCAGGCCGCGTTGACGTCGTAGGCACCGCACCGCAGACCGAGTTGGTGCTGCACAGCAGGCGAACTGGCGGGCACGCACCGGTCGGGTGTGGTGGTGGCGAGCACCAGCGCGTCGATGGAGAGCGGGTCGACACCCGACATCTCCAGCGCGGCACGGCCGCTCTCCACGGACAGTGCCACGGTGGTGCCGCCGACGTGGCGCTGGTGGATGCCGGTGCGATCGACGATCCAGTCGTGTGACGTTTCGATGGTCTGTTCGAGGTCGTGGTTGGTGATCACCTTCGGGGGCAGCGCCGTGCCCCAGCCGGTGACGACCGCTCCACGGACATTGGGCGGGATGGCGGGCATGTCAGACGGTCCTCAGCCAGGCGATCGGTTGGCGCAGTGTGACACGCTCGCCCCCGACCGCGATGTAGCTCTGCAAGACCCCGCCAAACGGGGAACGCACCTCTGCGTCGCCGACGTGCCCGAGTACGGTGCCGACGGCGATGAGCGTGCCATCGCTGACGTCGCCCAGCGGCGTGAACACACCTGCGGCCGGGCTGACCACCAGTCGTTCCACCGCGAATAGGTGCTCGCCTTCGTGGTGGGCGGTAACGCCATGGGTGCCTTCGTTGACCCATTCGAGCAACTTGTCGAGCTCTTCGGGCGTGGCGACGGAGATAGCGCGAGCGCCTTCCACCGTGCGTTTGACCATGCCGGTGAGGACGCCGCCAGGCCCCAGTTCGACGAAGTCGCGCACGCCCAACTCGGCCATCGTCAGCAGGCAGTGCTTCCATCGAACGGGGCTGCTGAGCTGAGCCGACAACAGGCTGCTCCACTCGGACCCCGCATTGTGCGCCAACGAATCGACGTTGGAGATCACCGGCACCTCCGTGTCGCGCGGGTTCGCCTCGGCGATGGCCTTGCGCAGTCGGTCGCGGGCAGGGGCCATGAAGGGAGTGTGGAACGCACCCGACACCTGCAACGACATGACCTTCTTGGCGCCGAGTTCCTTGGCGACGAGGCCGGCCGCGGCCACCCCCTCGGGCGAACCGGCGATGACCACCTGGCCGGGGGCGTTGAAGTTGGCGACCCACACGTCGCTGTCGGCGCGGCGACAGGCGATCTCGACCTGGTCGTCGTCCAGGCCGAGGACAGCCGCCATGGTGCCGATGTTGTCGTTGCCGGCCTGGTGCATGGCGTCGGCGCGCTCGCACACGAGCCGCACCCCTTCGTCAAAACCGAGCGCACCGGTGGCGATGAGGGCGGTGTACTCGCCGAGGCTGTGCCCGGCGCAAAAGCTGGGCTCGATGCCCACCCGCTCGACCGCATCCAGCACCAACAGGCTGGAGACGAACGTGGTGAGCTGGGCGTTGCGCGTGTCGCGCAGTTCCTCGGCATCGGCATCGAGCAGCAGGTAGGCGACGTCGCGTTCGGCAACCTCCGAGGCTTCGGCGACGAGTTCCCAACTGTCGTGGTCGGCCCAGGGGCGACCCATTCCCGGCCGCTGAGAGCCCTGGCCGGGGAAGGTGAACGCAAGCATGATTCGCAGAGCGTAGACGGTTACCCGCGGGTACCTTCAGCTACCCGCAAGTAACGCCCTCGCGAGGGCGGGCGCCGGCCCGCTAGCCTCTCCCGAGTCACTCGCCCGAGTGGCGGAATGGCAGACGCGACGGACTCAAAATCCGTTGTCCGAAAGGGCATGTGGGTTCGACTCCCACCTCGGGCACTACTCCTTGGACCTCAGTCCACCAATCTGACGGAGACGACGGCTTCACTTCGGGGAAGCTGATCGACGGCCACGAGTCCTTACGGTGCGGGCTTCCGCCGCAGGCGCACGCGGCCGACGAGGTCTACGAAACCGGCGTCGGAGCAGTGCGGCGAAGAACTGAACGGGGCTGCGCTTGACACCGTCGCGCACGCAAACACGTTGCGATCCATGGCAACCGTTCATGGACTCCAGAGCAGAGCGCAGTCGGACGCGACGCTGCGCGGTCTCGGACGGCTCGGCGGCCTGATCGACACCCTGACGAGGCCCGAGCGACCACACGGCGCTGCGTCTTGAGGTTGGTGAGCGCCGCCGCCCCCGAGTCAGCGGCCAGGTTCCCGCTCGGCTGTACGAGCCGCATCCTCGATGCCAAGGGTCGAATCAAGCCTCAGCTCAAGGCCGGTCCGCTCGCCACAATGCTCGGTTGGCAGACCGGGGTACTCGACACGGTCATCGTTGACGGGTACCTGACCGTGAGTCAACAGCCTGCGCACATCGGCGCTTCCGGTGGTCGCTCCGGCGCCCTTGCCGGGTTCACAGTCACGGCGAATGGTGTCGAGCGGATCTCTCTGCGTCCCGCCCATCTGCCCCAGTTGGGCGCATCGCCCGGTGACGATCTCGTGCTCGCCGCGATCCCGGATCGGAACGCGCTCGTAATCGTGAACCCGATGGTGCTCGCAGGGTTCGCTCCACACCCCATGCCATCCCCAAAGGAGCAACCGCATGCTTCGTGGGGTTGGTCCGGTCTGCGATCAGACCTGCAAACCGTGCCTGGTCCCGGTGCGGACGTTCAAGGAGGGCACAGAGTCTTGGGTCGTGGACTTCCCGTGCCGCTGCAACTGCGCTGGCTGCCGGAACAGCCGGATCACGATCATGCCGATGGGCGACATGCACGTCTGTGACGAGGTGTACTCCAAGCAGCTCGTGATCAACCTGTCGTCGGTGGCCGGGCGCTACGCCGTGAAGAGCGGCATCGTCGCCAATCGTCGGCGCGCCCAGCGCGGGTTACCGCCGAAGGAGGCCGACGGCCACAACGCTGCGGAGACAGCTATCGCTGCAGCGCGCTGCTTGTACTTGCACGCTGGCGTCGACACCTACCAGGACGCGCTCAAGGTCAAGAAGCCGGCACGCTCACCGAAGGGGCGGCGGTCGATCGCGGACTACCAGTTGGCGGAGCTGATTCAGCTGACCGAAGTCAGCGGCAACGACCCCGAACTCGACATCCTTATCCTCGAAACCGCCATCGCAACAAGTGTTCGCACCTCGGGCGTGCCAGTGTTCCAGCAGCTTCGGTGTTGGACGAGAGGCCAACTGTTCGCCGCGGAGTTTCGCCTCGGGGTTTGGAGACGAGGCGAGAACCTGAGCGTGTACATAGTTACGGGTATCATGTAGGTATTCGCCAGTGCCTTCGATACTATGTACGACATGACGATCGAGGATGTGGTGCTCCGAGAGTTGCACAGGGCCGCGTTGGAGGCCGGGCGACGTGGCATCGCCATACCGTCAGCCGACCTCGATGCGGTCGCCCGGCGGACCGGAGGCCAGCCGGCGGCCGAGCAGGCACTCAAGCGTCTCGTCCAGGCCCAGCGCGTGGTGCGTGTCCGCAGGGACCTGCTCGTCCTACCTGACACGACGGGTCTGCTCGGCATTGACATGGTCGACCTCGTCGCCGCTGTCGCATCGCCGCAGCCGTACCTAATCACCGCCGGGGGAGCTCTCGAGCACTTCGATCTCACCGACCAGCACTCGTTCGGCCTCGTCGTCCTCATCCCGAGCGAGGTCACCACGCTGCGCTATCGCGGGCAGAGTGCCTCGTTCTTCAAGACCGACCCGACGAACATCTGGGGATCAGAGCCCGAAGCGCGCCCGCGCTATGCGCTGCCGGAACGAGCACTCGTCGATGTGTTGAACCATCCGCGCTACGGGGTCTCGCTGACCCAAGCGCTCGACGCGCTCGTTCGCGCCGCGTCCCGGGACCCCGCGTTCCTTGACCGGTTGCTCGCGGCGGTCCTCCGATACAGCGCAGGTGCCCGAGGCCACAGCTCCCGCTCGTCGGCACGACGAGTCGGGCTGGTGGTCGAGCGTCTCTTTGGAGCTGACGCCGCTGCGCCCTACCGTGACCTCATCGGCACGAACCGGACTCCGGTCCTGATGCGTCCCGGCGGCACGCCGTCCGGGCCGCTCGACAGCACCTGGCGAGTCGTGGTCAACGCGGTGCTCGAGCCAGAGACGGTGTCATGAGCGTCGGAAGTACGAATCGTCTCTGGGGTGGCGTCTACGAGCTCGCAGAGATGCTCGAGGGGATGCCTGGTGGAATGACCTTCGCCGTGCGCGACTTCGCACTCGTCACGCTCGCCGGCGAGTTGTCAGCGGCATTTCCTGGACAGTTGGTCTTCAAGGGCGGGTTCGTGCTGCGGCACGCACACGGCCACCTGCGCTTCAGCAAGGATGTCGACGCCACTCGCCACGCACCGCCGACCCACAAGCTCGAGGCCGACGAGGTTGCCGCAGCAATCCGGGATGCGAGCATCCAGAACGTCGTGCAGTTCGTGCCCGGCGAGCCAGCCACCGACTCGGCCCGCAGTCTGGACTTCGACAGGGTGCACGTCACGGGCGAGGTCTTCCCCGACAGCGAGGTGCAGGTCGAGGTCAGCTACCGCGAAGCAGTCGTCGGAAGGCCCATCCCAGTCCTCATCGGCCGCCCCTTCTACGAGCCGTTCGAGATCCTCACGATGGAACCCGCCGAGATGGCCGCCGAGAAGCTACGAGCTCTCGCGCAACGCCTTCGAGACACCGACCTGGCCGACCTTGCTTTGCTACTCGAGGATGGCACGACCAACGACGCCGCGGTCGCACGGTTCGCCGAGAAGAAGTTCGAGCTCGTCAAGCAAGGCCGAGCAAACAGGATCGACCGGATCGAGCGCAACCTTCGGGAGCTCGCCGAGACCTACGACGATGTCGTGCCCCAGCTGTTTCCCGACGCGCCGAGCTACCGAGACGCGGCGGACATCGTCTGGCCGAGGATCAAGTTGCTTGTGCCGTAGGCGGCTCAAGTCGCCTGACGACGCCAACAGGCGGCAGCGACAACAACCTCACGGAGATACAACACCCAGGTGTACTCGGCCGGAGTACGTCTAGGGCCTGATCTGTCGCGGCGTTCGCTGACAGCAGTACCCGTCTGTCGCCGCGCTGCGGCCCCCACTCCGGGCGTCCCGCACTTCGGGTGGTTCATGCCGCCCGGTTCTGTGGTCGTGTCGTCGACTTCTCGTTCTGCTGACGGGCTGCAGTCCAGATGTGGCGCCGAACCGCTCCGGATTCGACGACGGCGCACAGGCGGGCCCGAGGAGACCTGTGCGGCGAGCACGACGTGGGGAGTGCCTGTTCGCGAGATCGGCGGTCCGACCGGCGTGCGAGTCGGGCGACGGTCAGCACAGTCAAAGCATCGCGTTCGTCGGTGTTCCCCAGACAACGACCCGACGGGCGGCTACATTGGCATTTATGACCACTGACACCCGGCGACGGGGTCAGGGAGTGAAGGAGGCCGTTGCTGGACCACAGTCCATCGACGGGGACCCGAGTCCCACCTCGGGCACGAGAATGACCGAGTTCGGCGCGGCAAAGTCAGCTGCCTGACTTCGGGCGGGCCGCGGCCATTGCGGCAACGATCTGGGCACCGGGCACACCGTTGAGGATGGTGTCGGTCGTCGCCGGTAGGCGCCCGCACCAGTTCGGGTGCTCGGCGTCGAGCGTGCCGGGGTGGTTCTGGCGTTCAGTGAGACCGGCCATGTCGTCCAGCGTCGCCAGGCACAGGCGGGCCGCGCTGCGCGCGACCTGCTCGTGCAGCTCCACCGTCGCGGCCGCAGGCATGTCGGCGGTGACAGCGGCCCTCAGCTCGGCGGCCATGTGGGGGCTGCCGTCGGTGTGCGCCCACACGCCGAACACCGTCGGCAGATCGTGGGTGGTGACCGTGGCGAGGTTGGCCTCGGGCCACTCGTCGGGGTGTGGGTCGAACCACCACACCTTGGTGCCCAGCATCCCGCCGGTGCGCAACGCGTCGCGCACGGCTGGCTCCACCGTGCCGAGGTCTTCGCCGACCACGAACGCATCGGCGCGGGTGGCTTCCAGCCGCACGATGGCGAGCAGTTCGCGCGCAGGGAGCTGCACGTAGGCGCCATCGCCAGGCGTGCCACCTTCGGGGATCCAGAACTGGCGAAAGAGCCCCATCACATGATCGATGCGCAGGCCACTCATCGCCTGGCAGGCGGCACGGACCATGCCGATGAACGGCTGGTAGTGAGCCGCTCGCAGGCGCGCGGGGACGAACGGCGGCAGGCCCCAGTCCTGGCCGGCTGCGTTGAACGGGTCGGGGGGCGCGCCGATGCGCACCCCGAGCGCCATCAGGTCCTGGTGCAGCCAGGTGTCCGCGCCGTGTGGTGAACAGCCGACGGCGAGGTCGCCGATGAGTGCGACACCCGCGTTGTCAGCGGTGCGTTGGAGCGTGCGCAGGGCCAACCACTGCAGCCATGCGTGGAAGTCGCGGGTGGTGGCGAACTGTTCGTCGTCGAGGGGGAGGTCGCGCACCGCCCGCTCGTCAGGGTGGCGGAACTGCGCGGGCCACTCGGCCCAACGTGGGCCGAGACGTTCGCTGAGCGCGTTCCACGTGCAGAACTGCCACAGATCGGCACCCTCCTGGTCGGCCCATGCCCTCCACTCGGCACCGTCGGCGGCGCGTGCGAACCGCTCGAGCAGGGCGCGTCGCTTCGCCGGCCACGCCACGCTGCGGTCGATCAGCCCACCCGCCTCGTTGGTCACCGGCGAAGCGCCGTCGAGCGGGATGAGCAACGGGTTCAACCAGCGACGCGAGCTGGGGTAGTAGGGGCTCGTCTCCTGCGGCAGCGTGGGTGCGGGTGCGTGTAACGGGCTGAGCAGGGCGGCGGTGCCACCCCTCGCGGCGATCAGTCGGCCGAGGTGCTCGACGTCGCGCAGGTCGCCGATGCCCCAGTCGTCGGGTCCCCACAGCGAATACACCTGGGCAGCGACACCCCAGCCGTAGGGCGCCGGCCGACACGATCGTGGTGCAACCACGAGGCTCGTGGCCGGCCCTCCGTCGAGCGGTTGCAGACGGTGGTGGCCCAGGGGCAGGTCGCTGGGCAACGCATCGACGTCGCCGAGATCGGTTCC
>JANONE010000381.1:0-3084 GCA_031420675.1 Ilumatobacteraceae bacterium
GCGGTCGGCGCTGCGCCGCACCCTCGACGGCATTCACGCGCTCATCGAGCTCACCATCGAGGGTCGACAGCCGCAGAAGCGGGTGGGCGTCAGTTGCCGCTGGTGCCCCCTGGCCGGCGAATGCGCCGAGGGCAAGGCCTATCTGCGCGGCGACGACGCCGACAACATCGAGCCGTAGCTGCTGCCGGCATCGGTCGTCAGGAGATGACGCGCACCTCGTCGTCGATGGAGAGCCAGTCCCAGATCTTCACCGAATCAGCGGGCAACACGCGGATGCAGCCTGATGATTGGCCGTGTTGCGCCTCGGTCCCCACCGAGTCGAGCGGCTGCAAGTATTCGCCGTCGTTGGTCTTGGGCACGCTGTGGAACGCGATGCGGGCATTCTTGTACTTGCCGCGGGTGAACGCCACGAAGTGAGTCATCGTGCTGTAGTGGCCGCCGAAGGTGCTGCTCGCGTTCATGTCCTTCGCATACACCGGATAGGTGCCCGGGTCGGGCTGGCTCAGCGCCGTGGTGAGGGGGAACTCGTAGGTGATAATGCCGTTCTCGCACAGTGCACCGCGCTGGTTGGCGCGATCGATGAGGGCGCCGTGCGCGGTGTTCGGGCAATCGTCGTTGGTGGCCGGTCTCGCGCCCACCGGGCCGGCCCAGATGCCCATCGTCTGCGCGGTCGTGCGACCGACGATGCCATCGACCTGCAGGCTCTTGGCGGTCTGGTAGGCCTTCACGGCCGCATCGGTGACGGTGTCGAATGTGGTGTCGACGGTGGTGGTGTACCCGGCCGCGACCAGCTGCGACTCGAGGCACTGCACTTCGTCACCCGACGCCCCCACCTGCAACACCTCGGTGATGGTGCACGCAGCGGTGATCGTCGGGATGGTCGTGGGATTGGCGGTGTCGCCATCGACCACATCGGTGACCGAATCGGTCGACCCGGCGGTGTCGTTCGCGGCTTCGCTGTCGGTGTTCGTCGCCAGCTCTTCATCCGTGCCGGCGGCGGACGAGGTACCGCCCTTCGACGACGAGCCGCGGTCGACGATCTTGGCGAGACCCACCAGCACGAGCACGCCCACCAGGGCCACGGCGAGGATGCGATAGCTGCGCGACATACCTGTGTGATTCTACGGGCGCAAGGGGGGTGTCATCAGGGCAAGTGGCAACCCCAGGCCGGCCTCGACCCGCACGGTCGCGATGAACCGGCCAGGCTGCACTGCAGCCTTTGGCAACGTCACCACATCAGGGCCCAGCCGAGCACATACGTCGTGCAGGTCGGCCACGTTCCAGACGAAACCCCAAAAGCTGGCGTGCGACACCGTGACCTGCGCGGATTCGACGACCTCGATGATCAGCTCGCCGAGGCGATGAAATCCCTGGCGGATGGCGCCAGCCTCCCGGATGCGCTTCAACGGTTCACCGGTCGCGGCCTCGATGGCCGCGCACGTTCGTTCCAGCGACGACGTCATGACGACGAGATGGTCGAAGCCGACGATGTCGAGCGAGTGATCGCTGGGGCCGAACGATGGACCGGCGAGGTGGTGAGTGGCCAGGCCGTCAATGTCGGCGTCGTCGGTGGGCGCGCCCACCAAGCCCCAACCGATGACGCCGGTGCGCCCGTCCGACCCGACCGGCAGGAAGCGAAGCGCGATGCCACCGATGCGGGCGACGCTGTCGACGACGTGGAGCCCGATGGCCTCCCACGGCTCGACGGGCGCGGCAACGAGCAGTTCCGCAACAGTCGTCATAGGAGGTGCTCGACGCCGAGCTGCCAGGAGAAGAAGGCGAGCACGTCGGCGCCTTCCTTCACCCGCATGCTGGCCGGCTTGCCGACGCCATGGCCGGCGCGCCCCGCCTGCGCGAGCAGGATCGGCCGTTCCGCCTGGGTTCCGCTCGCAGCGGTGAGCGCCGCCGCCATCTTGCGTGCGTGGCAAGGGTCGACCCGCGTGTCGCCCTCGGCCGCGGTGAACAGCACCGCCGGGTATCTCGTGCCGTCGTGCACGTGGTGGTAGGGAGAATAGGCGTGCAGCCAGCCGAACTCCTCCTCGACGTCGGGATCGCCGTATTCATCGGTCCACAGGCGCGCGATCAGGAACTGCGGGAAGCGGATCATGTCGAGCAACGGGACTGCGCACCACACCGCGGGCGCAAGGTCGGGTCTTTGCGAGATGGCCACACCCATCAACAGGCCGCCGTTGCTGCCGCCGTGCAGCGCCAGCCGCTCGCGTGCCGTGTAGCCCTGTGCGACCAGCCAGTCGGCGGCCGCATGGAAGTCGTCGAACACGCGCTGCTTGTTGGCGCGGCGGCCTGCCTGGTGCCACGCCTCGCCATACTCGTAGCCGCCGCGCAGGCCGGCGATGCAGTAGACACCACCCGCGGCGCACCACGCGGCCAGGTTGGGCATCCACACCGGTGCCTCTGCAATCGCGAACCCGCCGTAGCCGGTGAGGATCAGCGGGGTCTCCGCAGAGGGGGTGACGTCGGCGCGGTGCGCGACGAACATCGGCACGAGCGTGCCGTCGAGCGACGGATAGTGCACCTGCGTGACCGTGAGCGCTGGCAGCAGGCCCTGGTCGGGCGCATCCGACCAGGGTTGCAGGGCCTCGCCGTCGTGGTCGTCCGCGGGGGCGATGAAGCGGTGCACCGCAACAGGTGCACCGAAGGTGCCGAGGGCTATGAAGGCGCGGCCATCATCGGCGTCGAGCGCCACCACGCTGACGGCGCCGAGGTCGATCTCGACAGGGGCCGTGGCCGCGCGCGACCAGCGTTCGACGCGATCGATGCCTATCCGGCTGGCTACGACGAGCAGCTCGTCGCCACATGTCGTATGGCCGCCGAGGACCACGTCGGGTCGCTCGGGCACCACCGTTCGCCACTCGGCGGGCGCCTGTAAGGCGGCCCGGACACCTCGGCCGTTGGGCGCATCACGGGTGGTGACGCCGACCAGCCACTCGCCGTCGAAGTGCAGGCTGGTCTGTGCGTCGACACCTTCGACTACGGAGGTCCACGCGCCGGTGGTGGTATCGAGCAGGTGGATGTCGACCTGCGTCCACTTCACCATCACCTGCACCAGCACATAGCGGCCGTCGC
>JANONE010000382.1:0-5444 GCA_031420675.1 Ilumatobacteraceae bacterium
GGAGGGTCGTCGCCGTCGAGGAACCTCACCGGCTCGACCTCGAAGACGGTTTCGCCGACAGCGATGGAAGCCCCAACGCGGAGATGCCGACGACGCAGTTCACCGTCACCTTCGCCGAGTTGGCGAGTGGGCCCACGCGAATGGTCATCGAGACCCGGTTCCCGTCGCGGGAGGCGATGGACCAGATGGTCGAGATGGGCATGGAGGAGGGCCTCGCCACCGCCTGACTGTCCGCAGCGGAAAGGCTGTACGACAAACGCCGTCGGTGCGTGTTCGCCCGAGCACCGTGCGTCGGCGAGCGCAAAGGCTTTGCTGCCGTCCATCTTCTGCGGCCGAAAGAGGAGTAGTTTTCGCAGCATGGCGCGACTTTGCGAACGACCTGGCTGTTCGCAGCCGGCGGAGGTGATGTACGGCATCGACGCCGATCACCTCGTCGTGTGGATCGAGTCGCTGGGCGCCGTGTCGTACCGCGCCGGGGTGCTGTGTCGTCGACACGCCGATTCGATGGTCGTCCCACTCGGGTGGATGCTTGACGACCGTCGCGAGGCCACGCCACGGTTGTTTCGGCCTCGCCAGCCGATAGCTGTGCCGGCCATGCGCCCGCGCCGCCCTCGCACCCACATTGCGCACGACGAGACCGGTCAGCTCGAACTCACCGCCGACGATTCGGACAGCACGACGCAAGCGGCCGAAGGCGTTCCGGAACCAGCTGCGGCCGTCGTCGCAGTCGTGGCTGCTGACTTGCGGCCGGCTTCCGCACCATGGAAGCCCGTCTTCGACCAGACCGACGACCTCGACGGCTTGCTCACGGCGCAGAGCCCGTTGCTCTCGCGGGCGTTCGGCAGGCGCGACCGGCCGAGCAGCCCCTGACGCGACACTGGCGCCCACCCGAAAGGCAGGCGCCAGCGACGGACGTGCGTCTCACTGTCAGGCGGCGTCGCAGTTCTCGGCCACCCAGGTCGAGAACTTGGCCAGCCGCTCGGCGATGCGAGTACTGACCTTCTCGAGACGGGCGAGCCGGCGGTCGATGCGCTCGACCTTGGCGGTGTCGCCTGCGGTCTCGGCCTCGAGGCGCTTGGCCTGCAGAGCGGCGACGCGCTCTGTGATCTTCGCTTGACGCTCGGCCGCACGGGCCTCTATCTCGTCGCGCTTCTCGCACTTTTCGGCAGCTGTCAGCTGGGGCACCTGACGGCGGCCGCCACCGTCGCCTTCGCCGGTGCCTGCCGCTGAAGCAACGGCGCCGAGGCCGAGCGTGCCGGCAAGCACGATGCTGGTGAAACCAATGGCGATCTTGCTGCGCTGCTTCATGGTGTGTGTCCTTTTCGGTGTCTGGCCCCTCTTGTTGAGGGGTGTTGGCCGCACTGTGCAGGACGGGTGTGAGGATTCTGTGAGGCATCCGTGAACCATCGGCGATACTGCACCAATGGACGTGCACGCGACGCTTGACGCACCATGCTCGGCAGGTCGGCTCTTCGCTCTTGTCGACGATCTCGCGCTGTATCCGTCGTGGATGGGGCTGGTGCACCGTGTCGATCCTGCTGTGCTCGACGAACCCTCGTGGCAGGTCGAGTTGCGCGCCCGTGTCGGGCCGCTGGCCCGCAGCAAACGCCTTCGGATGCGTCGCACGGTTCACGACACCGCGATGCATCGTGTGGTGTTCGAACGTGCCGAGGCCGACGCTCGCCGGCACAGTCCGTGGGTGTTGCGGGCCGAGGTTCTCGAACACGATGGTGCCAGCACGTTGCACATGCACTTGCACTACGGCGGCGCGCTGTGGACCGGTGGCGTGCTCGAGCGGGTGCTCGCGGATCAGATCACCGGCGGTCGCGAACGCCTGGTTGCGTTGGTGCGTTCCACGCGCTGAAGCGCCCATCGGCCCGCCGTTCGAGGTGTAGCGGCAGCCCGAAGCAGTCGCTGAGCGCCTCGCTGGTGAGGCACTTGCGGAGAGGGCCTTTGACGATCACTCGGCCATCGCGCAGCATCAGCACGTGTGTCATTCCCGATGGCACCTCGTCGAGGTGATGTGTCACGAGCACCAGTGGGGGAGCGGCGGGGTCCTGCGTGAGCTCAGCGAGAGCAAGTACCACCTGCTCGCGACCGCCGAGATCGAGGCGGGCACTGGGCTCGTCGAGCAGCATGATGCCGGGATCGTTCATCAGCGTGCGGGCGAGCAGCACGCGCTGCTGCTCGCCCGACGACATCGTGCCGAGCGATCGCTCTGCGGTCCATGCCACACCCATGCGATCCAGGCAGTGCAGGGCGCGGGCCTCATCTGCGGTCGTGTAGCGATGCCACCACGGCTCGAGCGCCGCGTACTTGGCCGTCATGACGACATCGAGGCAGCGCAGTTCCGGCCGCAGCTGACACGACAACGACGCCGAGAGGTAGCCGACTCGTTGGCGCAAACGGCGAACGTCGGTGCGTCCGAGCCGCTCGCCCAACAGGTCGACCGTGCCCGACGACGGGTGTTCGTAGAGCGCGGCGACGCGCAACAGGGTGGTCTTTCCGGAGCCGTTGGCGCCGAGCACCAGCCACCGTTCCTCATCCCGCACCTTCCAGCAGAGCGGGGCCAGAATGGTGCGACCATCGCGCACGAAGCTGATGTCGATGAGGTTCAGCGCGGTGCCCATGGTGCCGATGACGATACGCATCCGGCGATGCGTCAAGGGCGATGTGTCAGCGTGACCGTAACGAAAATGGAACGACTGGTAGCCTGGCACCCCATGCGTCGTGCCGTTCTCTTCGTCTTCGCCGTGTGCGCACTGGTCCCCGCCGTGCCCGGCGCGATCGTACGTGCCGACGATTCGGCAGCGCACCAGGCGGCGCGCGAGATCGCCGATGCCCGCGAGCGGGCCAACGCTGCCGCCGACGGGTACTTCCAGGCCGAATCGAAGCTGGATTCGCTGGGCCTCGAGGCTGACGCCCTGGAAGCAGAGGTCACCGATCTGCTGGCCCAGGTCGCCGCCTTGCAAGAGCGTGTGCAGCAAGTGGCGGTGAACCGTTTCACCCGATCCGACACGACGACCTCGCCATTGCTCAACGGCTTTGCATCGCCTGAGGAACAGATGCAGGTGGCCGCGTTGTCGGAAGTGATCACTGATACCTCGGCGCAAGACTTCGACGAGTTCGACTCGCTGAACCGTCAACTCGAGAAGCAGCAGCAGTCGCTCGCCAGGAAGCGTGACGAGACCGAGCAGCAGAAGGTCACGTTGGCCGGTCTACGCGACAAGGCCACCGCCGAAGTGGAGCATCTCAAGGCGGTCGAGGGGAACCGCCTGAAGGACGAAGCGGTCAAGAAGGCGCTGAAGGCCGAGGAACGCAATCGCGCCGCCCTGGAAGCCGCCAAGGCGCAACAGGTCCCCGAAGCGGGGGTCGAGCCCGACGATCCCACCGACGCCGATGGCGGGGGCGGGGCGCCACAGATCACGGCGCCCTCGGCTGGTGCAGGCGCAGGAGGCCAAACCGGCGGTGGCGGTGCCGGCGGCCGGCCCGGCGGTGCCGGCGGCTACGACTACGGCGGGGTCGACTTCGTGTGCCCGACGGGCGTCTCAGCGGTGGCCTTCGGCGACACATGGGGCGCACCGCGCAGCGGCGGTCGGCGTCACCAGGGCGTGGACATGATCGGGCCGATCGGCACGCCGTTGCTGGCCGTCGTCGATGGTGTCGCGGCCGCGAAGAGCAGCACCCTCGGCGGCATCACCGTCTGGATGACCGGCGCTGATGGCAACAAGTACTACTACGCCCACCTCGACCGCTACGGCACGCTCGGTGCTGTGGCGAAGGGCGATGTCATCGGCTACATCGGGCAGACCGGCAACGCTCGTTTCAGCGTGGCGCACCTGCACTTCGAGATCCATCCCGGTGGCGGCGCGGCGGTCAACCCGTATCCCACGGTGCGCGCGCACTGCTGACGCCCTCGGCTCGGGAGCCCGGTAGCCGATCGGCAAGGCTGTCGCGGTGATCGACGATCTGGCTGCTGCGCTCGCCGACGTGCTGTCGGCAGAGATCGTCACCGATCTCGTCCGCCTCAGCGGTGGTGCATCACGCGATACGTACCGGTTCCAGGCAGACGGCCGGTCACTGATCCTGCAGCGTCAACGCGTCGGCGACGTGCGCGACATGGGAAACGAGGCCCTGGTCGTGCGAACAGCCGGTGCCGGTGGAGTGCCGGTGGCCAAGGTCGTGGGGGCATCCACCGACCCATCGGCCCTGGGCGGCGCGTTCATGGTGCTCACGGCCGTCGAGGGTGAGACCATCGCGCGCAAGATCGTGCGCGACGACAGGTACCTTCACGCCCGCAGCATCCTTCCGGCGCAACTCGGTGCTGCCCTCGCCCATCTACACGCGGTGGATACCTCGCCGTTGTCGTCGCTGCCGATGACCGACCAGGTGAGCCAGTATCGAGAGCTCCTCGAGCAACTGGCGCAGCCACATCCCACGTTCGAATTGGTGTTCAAGTGGCTGGCAGCACATCGTCCACCTGCTCGCCCGCCGGTGTTGGTGCATGGCGACTTCCGCCTCGGCAACCTGATCGTCGGCGACGACGGGCTCCGCGCCGTGCTCGACTGGGAGCTCGCTCATCTCGGCGACCCGATGGAGGATCTCGGGTGGCTGTGCGTCAAGGCATGGCGTTTCGGTTCTCGGCTGCCGGTGGCAGGCGTCGGCGAGTATCGGCAGTTGTTCGATGCCTACGAGGCCGCAGGTGGTGTGTCCGTCGACCCGGAGGTCGTTCGCTGGTGGGAGGTGCTGGGCACCTTGAAGTGGGGGATCATGTGCATCATGCAGGCCAACGCCCACGTCGCCGGGTTCACGCGCAGCCACGAGTTGGCGGCCATCGGTCGCCGCGTGTGCGAGAACGAACACGACCTGTTCCTTGCCCTGGAGGATCGCTGGTGAACCCGCACGACATGCCGACGGCGGAGCAGCTCGTGGAATCGGTGCGCGAATGGCTGGAGGGCGACGTGCTTGCAGGCACAACGGGTCGACTTCAGTTTCACGCACGTGTTGCGGCGAACGTGCTCGCCATGGTGGAACGCGAACTGCGCCTGGGCAGTGGCCAGGCAGCCGCGCACGCGGTGCGGTTGGCGCAACTCGGGAGCTCGGATGATGCCGACCTGGCGCGTCGCATTCGCGAGGGTGAGCTGGATGATCGGCTGCCGGAGGTGCGCGAGCTGGTGTGGGCCGATGTGCGCGACAAGCTGGCGGTGGCCAACCCGAAGTACCTCGAGCCGTGAAGAGGTTTGAGTACAGCTAGTGGAGCTTGGTTTTCGGGCGCAGGACGACCGGTTGGCCGGCGGCGAGTTGGCCGCAGGCGGCGTCGATGTCGGTGCCGCGATTGCGACGAACCGTGGCGTTGGCGCCGAGTTGTTCGAGCAGGTCGCGGAACTCCTCGACCCGCCTCGCCGATGAACCGGTCGTGGGGTAGCCGGGAGTCGGGTTGAGTG
>JANONE010000383.1:0-4012 GCA_031420675.1 Ilumatobacteraceae bacterium
CAGAAGCGTGCACCGACCGAGATTGGGGAACCACATGACGTGCACTGGATCACCCTGCGAGCGTAGGCGACATCCACCCTCAGGCGGACGCTGTGTTCCACCGGCTGCGTTAGCGTTTGCCGGCGATGGACCTCCGTCACCCGATCCTTTGGTCGCATGAGCACCCGCGGGCTGACCGACGTCACCCTCGAAGGGGATGGAACCGGCTGACTCCCGGGATACAACGGACCCATGACTGAAACCAACACCCTCGTGGCCGCGGCCGGTGCCATCGATGCATCGAAGATCTACGGAGAAGGCGACAGCGAGGTGCGCGCCCTCGATGGCGTCACTGTGCACTTGGAGAGTGGAAGGTTCACGGCCATCATGGGTCCGTCGGGGTCGGGCAAGAGCACGCTCATGCACTGCCTCGCCGGCCTCGATTCGCTCACCAGCGGCGCCGTCTACATCGGTGAGACGTATCTCGCCTCGCTGAACGACAAGCAACTCACAGAGCTGCGCCGCACGGCCGTCGGCTTCATTTTCCAGGCCTACAACCTCGTGCCCACGCTGACGGCGGAAGAGAACATCACCCTGCCATTGCTGCTCGGCGGGACCAAGGGCGACCAGCCGTGGATCGATCGCGTCATCGACACGGTAGGCCTTCGCGACCGCCTCCGGCACCGCCCCAGCGAGCTGTCGGGTGGCCAGCAGCAGCGTGTTGCCGTCGCCCGCGCGCTCGCCAGCAAGCCGACGATCATCTTCGCCGACGAGCCCACCGGCAACCTCGACAGCCGTACCGGTGCCGAGATCCTCGACTTCATGCGCCTCGCCGTGCGCGAGTTGGGCCAGACCATCGTGATGGTCACCCACGACCCGAATGCCGCCGGCTACGCCGACCGCGTGATCTTCCTCGCCGACGGCAAGGTCGTCGACGAGCTCACCGAGCCCACGGCCGAGCGCGTCCTCGACCGCATGAAACGCTTCGGTGAGTGAACCATGTTCCGGCTGACCCTCAGAAGCCTCTTGTCGCGCAAGGCCCGCATCCTGCTCACCGCTTTCTCGGTGATGGTGGGGGTTGCGTTCGTGTCCGGCGCGTTCATCCTCACCGACAGCTTCCAACGCTCCTTCGACGGCCTGTTCAAGGAGCTGAATGCGGGCGTCGACTTCCGTGTTCGTGGCGCTGTCGACTTCGGTGATGCCGGCAGCGGCGATCCCGTCCCCGCCGCCCTGGCCGACATGTTGGCAGCCATTCCCGGTGTCGGTGGCGTGGAACCGATCCTCTCCGGTACGGCCGTCATCCTCAAGCCCGACGGTACCCCGTTGAAGACGCACGGCGGCCACACGCTGGGCGTCTCGTGGTCGGGCGCGGGCAGCCTCGGCGGCACCGAACTGCGCAACGGCGAGGTTCCCAACGGCCCTGGCGAGGTCGCGATCGACCAAGCGACGTTCGATCGACTCGACGTCGCGATCGGCGACACCTTGCAGATCGTCGGTGCCAAGGGCGCCGAACCGTTCACGCTCGTCGGCACGCTCGGGCTGAAGAGTGGCGGCGACAGTTTCTTCGGTGCCACGGTGGCGGCGTTCGATCCCGTCACCGCTCAGTCCGTGCTCGATTCCGTCGGTCTCTACACCAGCATCGACCTCGCGATCGCCGACGGAGCGGACCGCGGCGACGTGCAGCAGGGGATCGAAGCTGCACTTCCAGCAGGCACCGAAGTCATCACCGGTCGAGAGGTCGCCGAGGAGACGTCGAAGAACATCAGCGAGATCGTGTCGATCTTCCGCTGGGTGCTGCTCGGGTTCGCGATGGTGGCGTTGTTCGTCAGTGCGTTCCTCATCAACAACACGTTCCAGATCATCATCAGCCAGCGCTTGCGAGAACTGGCGCTGCTCCGTGCCGTCGGGGCGAGCGGTCGGCAGGTGCGGCGCATGGTGCTCACCGAATCCATGATCATCGCCGGGGTAGCGACGGTGGTCGGGTTCTTCGGTGGCATTCTCGTGTCGAAGCTGTTGACGGCCATTTTCAATGCCGGCGGTGCCGGCTTCCCCGACGCCGCCACCGTCATCGAACCGCGCACCCTCGCCGTCGCGCTGCTCGTCGGTTTCGGTGTCACGCTGTTGGCCACGATCGTGCCCGCGCTGCGCGCCGGCCGCATCCCTCCCGTGGCGGCGATGCGGCCCGAGCTCGCGTCCGTCGAGCGTGGTGGCATCCGCCGTCGTCTCGTCGGTGTCACCATGTTGGCCGTCGGGGCCGGTCTCTACGTATGGGGCATCCTGGGTCATCCTGGCAGCACGCTGAGGATCATCGTGCTGGCTGCGGCGGGCGCGGTGCTGGTCTTCCTCGGCGTCACGCTGCTGGCATCGAGCATCGCCACCCGCGCCAGCCGCATCCTGGGTGCGCCCATCGCCAAGGCGTTCGGCATCCCCGGCGACCTTGCCCGCCAGAACGCGGCCCGCTCACCGAGGCGCACTGCCTCCACCGCAGCAGCCCTGATGATCGGCGTCGCGTTGGTGAGCGCCGTCGGCGTGATCGCCTCGTCGTTGAACGACTCGTTGTCCGAACAGCTCGGTTCGTCGATCAAGGCCGACTTCTTCTTCACCGACGACGCGTTCCACGGGTTCTCCAGCGACTTCGCCGGCCAGCTCTCGGCGTTGCCGGAGCTCAGTGGTGTCAGCGGGGTTCGAGTGGGCAGCTTCGAGATCGACGGCGGTGAGCGTGGCGTCGCCGCGGTCGACGCCAAGGGCTTCTCCGACATCATCGACGTCGCCGTGAAGTCCGGTGGATACGACAACCTCGCCAACGGGGGCGTCATGGTGCACAAGGATCCGGCGAAGGACCTGAAGCTGAGGGTGGGCGACACCGTCGATGTGAAGTGGAAGAACGGCACCACGCAGACGCTCGCCGTCACCGCAATTTTCGCCGATGCCTCGATCACCAACCAGAACTGGATGGTCGACATGGGCACGTTCGAGGCGGCCAACCCTTCTTTGAAGAGCGACCTCTTCGCCGGTGCCCGCATCGCTGACGGAGTGGAGATCGATGCAGCCCGCTCGGCGATCGAGAAGGTGGCGGCGAGCTTCCCGCAGGTGAAGGTGCAGGACCAGGCAGAATTCCGCAAGAGCCAGGAGGACCAGCTGAACCAGTTGCTCACCGTGATCTACGGCCTGCTGTTCTTCGCGGTGGTCATCGCTGTCCTGGGCATCATGAACACCCTGGCTCTGTCGGTCTTCGAGCGCACCCGCGAGTTCGGCCTCGTCCGGGCCGTCGGCGCCACCCGACGGCAGCTGAAGCGTGCCGTGCGGTGGGAGGCCGTCATCGTGTCGGTCTTCGGTGCCCTGCTCGGCCTGATCGTCGGCCTGCCATTGGGCATCGTCGCCACCAGAGGCATGAAGACGATCGGTGTCAACAGCACTTCGCTTCCGACGGCCACCATCATCGCCATCCTCGTCGCGGCCGTGCTGGCCGGCCTGCTGGCTGCGATCTGGCCGGCGCGACGGGCCGCGAAGCTCAACGTGCTGGATGCGATCGCTACTCAATGACGTTGTTCGATGGCACGGGTGGACATGCGGCGCCTGCTGCGGAGAGGATGATCGCGTGTTCCGGCTGGCGATGAGAAGTGTGCTCACACGGTGGCCGCGCCTGTTGTTGACGGCGCTCGCCATCGTGGCCAGCACCTCCTTCCTCTCCGGGACGTTCATCTTCCGCGACACGATCGAACGCACCTTCGACGCACTGTTCGCCGACGTGTACGAACGCGTCGACGGCTACGTGCAGAGCAGCAACTCGGTGGAGAACCTGTTCGGTCTCGAGCAACGCGACCGGTTGCGGGCCGACATCGTCGACCAGATCCGCGCGGTTCCCGGCGTGGCCGAAGCGCAGGCCGCCATTCAGGGAGAAGCGGTGGTGATCGCCAAGGATGGCGAGCCGATCGAGCGGCCGACAGCGCCCACCTTCGGCGCCGCCATCTACGAGGGAGCGCTGTCGGTGTGGAAGCTGAAGGAAGGCCGCCTGCCGAACGGCAACACCGAC
>JANONE010000384.1:0-3478 GCA_031420675.1 Ilumatobacteraceae bacterium
ACGCCACCGATCAGTCGGTGATCGCCCTCCGCTCCGGCGGACGCCATTGCCTGACTGACGTCTGCGATCGCGGTGAACCCACCGTCCATCGCCGCGGAGGCTGGCGAGCACGACCTTCGCTGGGCTCATGCTCCACCCGGAATCGTGTGGGCAATGATCGCCGCGCGAAGTCGGTCGGCGGCCTCTCGTCGGTCTTCGCCACCGAGATCAAGGAGGTCCCACCATTGCTGGGTCGGATCGGTCAGCGGGATGTTGTCGACGACTTTCGGCCAGGGAGCGGCCGGAGCGAGCAGCGTCCGATCGGTCGTCCAGCGCACGATGACACTCGCGTCGGGGTGCCCTTCTGCCGGCACGAACCCAGCGTCGCTCAGGGCCAGCGCCCCGCTCGCGTAGACGACGGCGAGCGTGGGGTGTCGCCACGGGACGAGCAGGTCTGGCCCCAGGTCGGCCGAGAAGGCAACATCAGTCTTGGTGACACGCGCCAGGCGGATGACCCGAGCCGCCTGATCTGACAGGGGGCGCGTGCTGTACCAGTACGACTCGGCCTGTACCAGCGCCGGCCGAGCGCGCCGCTTGTACAGGTCGAGCAGCATCGCCGGCCGACCGACGTACCCATCGTCCGTGGCGCGGACTGCGGTCTGCTCAGCCAGCTGCCGGATGACCTGCGACGCTCGCGGTTGGCTGACCCCGACTGCTTCGGCGAGCGCTACTCCCGTGAGCGGCTCCTTGGACGCGATCAAGGCGCGCACGATCGCCGCTGTTCCCGCTCCCCATCGTCGGACAGCGTTCTTGGAGGCGATCGATACAGCCATGGGACAAGGGTATAAGTGTTCTCGCCGGAGCGCAAGGAACACTTATACGAAGTCTTATGCCGGGAGGGCCGGCTTCGACGAGCAGATCCGCGAGGTCTGCGGCGCGCGAGGGGTCGGTCCGCTATCAGTCGTAGCGGGTCGTGTCACGCTCACCCCGCGAATCCGCGAAGGAACGCGCGCACGGTCGCTCAAGAGGGCCCAACCAGCGTCGGCGTGGGCGCTCCGGCAACAGCCCGCGGCATACGTCCGCACCCTCAGCGCGACTCAGTTTGCGCCAGACTCTGTCGATCGATTTCCTTGTGATCCACAGTCCACTCGTTGGGCCGCTCACCCTCGGTCCTCTTGGTGCGGAGCTGCGCAAACTTGGATTCGAGGTCGTGCTTCCGGACCTGCGTGAGGCGTTGATGGGACCACGCCCTCAGTGGCGCGCGATCGTCGACTTGGCCATGGCCGCTGCCGATTCGGTTGACGTGATCGTGGCGCACTCCGGTGCCGGTGTCCTGATGCCCTTGCTCGCTGAGCAGTTGAGACCGGACGTGGTCGCCTTCGTCGACGCTGTCGTCCCAGGCGACGCGTTGACCTACCAAGCATCCGAGTTGTTCATCGGGTTCGTTGACTCCCTCTCCCAAGATGGATCGTTGTTGCCGCCGTGGCACGAGTGGTGGGGCGACGACGTCATGTCTCGACTGATCCCCGACGGTGATCAGCGCCGCGGCTGCTGCTTTCTACGACTCAGCCCGGCATACGATGACGACCGGGCGCGAGCCGAAACTTACGAATGGCCGACTGCTCGAATGGCCGGTCAGCATCTCGATGTTGCGGTCAAGCCGGTCGCAGTTTGCGAGAGCCTGATGAGGCTCATCGAACGAGCACAGTCTCACTGATCGTTGGCCAACGAAATGTCGGAGACCGCGCTGTCTCGGACGTGAGATCGTGGTGTTGTGCCGGAAAACGTGGAGGAGCTTCTCGAGGGCGGATGGCAGACCCGGCTTTGAGTGGACCGAGCTCTATGGATGATCAGCGCACTGGCGGCGGTCGTTCCTGCACAGCGTGCCGTCTCGGTTTGTCCGGCCGCACAGCACGGAGGCATCCCGCATCCGTGCGAGCTTCTCGCTGAGGCGTGCGATGTCCGCTCCCGCAGCCGGCGGACCCTTGGCGTAGCTGGCACGGCGCGGAACGTTGTCGAGGAAACCCTGGGCTCGTCGAGAGGTCGCTGCGTCGCTTGCCCGCAGCGCAACCGTGGGCAGCTTGCGAGCGACGGCGTCGGGGTCGACGAGACCGGCCTGAAACACCGCTGTGAGGAATCGGATGTCCTTGGCGCGGCCCGCGAGGACCTTGGCGACGCACAGATCCTCGGGATGCAGGCACAGACCCACTGCGCCGCTCTCTGGGTCCTCGATCCGAACGAGGCGCTCGTCCCAGCCAGTTGGAAGGCTGGCCGTCCAGGGCGACACGCCGTCCGCGTAGACGCCGTACTTGGCGGAGAAGTGGCTGGCTTCGCCGAGCAGACCGTCGACCTTGTCGGCCTTCGCTTCGTCGTCGTCGTCGAAGGGAAGGATGTCTGCCTCGGCCGACATCGTTGCGTCGTCGGGAAGCATGAACTCGCGGAATGAGGCGAGGATCGACTGGCTGCCGATGATCACCACTGTGTCCTCGCCGAGCATCGCGGCGGCGGCGCGGATGATCCGATGCAGTCCCTCCCTGTTCATCGAGATCCGGCTCTCCGCAGCTTCGATCGACGAGTCACTTCTTCTCGTTCGTTGTCGTTCAGCATCGTGGTGAACGGCGACATCTTGAGCAGCTCGATGTCGTCCTCGTCGGTCGACAGCAACAACCGGACGATGTCGGATCGAGGTCCGTCGAGCAGACGCTGCCACGTCTCGATGTAGGGCGAGCTTCGCTTGCTCAGCGATCGTTCGAGAACGCGTAACCGATCGCGGCCGAACTCCAGGACCCGGTCGGGGTCGTCGAGGAACTTCTCTAGCACGATGTGATGAATTTCGATGGTCTTGGACACCGAGCGGTCATCCTGCCGGGACGGCTTGGGCACCACCTCAACCGTCTCCGAGCCAACCGAGAGGATTCGTTCCAACGTCTCGATGCTCGGGCTGCGGCGGCCGTGCTCGTACATCGACAGCACCGGCTGTGGAATGCCCGTCAGCTTGCTGAGGGTCGATTGAGAGAGGCCGTGCCGGCCCCTGAACTCCTTGACGACCTCCGATGTGTTCATGGACGTGACTATATCGCAGTAGATATAGTTCGAAGAGCGCTTCGACTGGCCCGCCGCTACATGGTTCGCGAAGCAGGGTCGAGCATCGATGCGGCTTTCTCGGCAGTCGCCCTTGGCCGTTCGCCGAGTGACCGCACGTAGCCGGCTGTCGTCGTCTCGGACGCATGGCCGACGTAGCGGGCGATGTCGCTGAGGTCGAGGCCGGCTTCCGCGTAGAGGACTGTCACCGCTGTACGACGCCCGGTGTGCGTCGACAGCCCAATCGGATCGATGCCCGAGCGTTCCGCTGCGTGAGTCACCGCCTTCGCCACCGCCTGACGATTCACCAACCCTCACTGCGCTGGGGCGAAGCGTCTCCAGTTTCTCGAGCAGCGCTGCAGCGCCATGTTCGCGCTCACCGGGGTGCAGTCCTCCCGCAGACGAGGTCGGCCGCTTG
>JANONE010000385.1:0-4017 GCA_031420675.1 Ilumatobacteraceae bacterium
GCGGGGTAGCATCTCCACTCGCTACGGGGTGTAGCGCAGCTTGGTTAGCGCGCCACGTTCGGGACGTGGAGGCCGGAAGTTCAAATCTTCTCACCCCGACCAAACGGCCGACAGGAATGTCGGCCGTTTCAGCTTTTTCAGGCCGCGCAGGCACACGGAATGGACTGGCACCGGGGGCAGCCGGCTGCGTAACGGCCGACCGCCTCGGTGAGATCGACGCCCAGCTGGTTGGCCAAGGTGGCCAACCAGGCCACGACGTCGCCGAACTCGTGCACCTGCTGCTCACGGCTACCCTTGCGCACGGCTTGCGCCAGCTCGCCGACCTCTTCGGCCAGCCAGGCCACCGACGCGGGGACACCCCGAGCGCGGTCCCTGTCGCCGAAGGTCCGTTCGATCACATCCTGCAGTTCGGCCAGATCCATCGCATCGTTCTAGCCGCGCGAAGGAGCGCAGCGGGCGGATTCAGAGGAGCAGTTCGGCTATCTGCACGGCGTTGAGGGCGGCGCCCTTGCGCAGGTTGTCGTTGCTGAGGAACAGCACCAACCCGCGGCCGTCGTCCAGTGAAGTGTCCTGGCGAATGCGACCGACGTAGCTGGCATCCTTGCCGGCAGCGTCCAGGGGGGTCGGTACGTCGAGCAGCTGCACACCGGGCGCGGCGGCCAGCAGCTCCTTTGCCCGTTCGACAGTGATCGGCCGCTCGAATTCGGCGTTGATACTCAGCGAGTGGCCGGTGAACACGGGCACCCGCACGCATGTGCCACTGACCCGCAAGTTCGCGATGGCGAGGATCTTGCGGCTCTCGAAGCGCAACTTCTGCTCCTCGTCGGTTTCCAACGAGCCATCCTCCACGTACTTGCCGGCATACGGCAGCACGTTGAAGGCGATCGGCTTGATGTACTTGTCGGGTGCAGGGAACACGACCGCCTCGCCGTCATAGGCGAGCAGACGGGCGTGGTCGACGACTTCGCGGGTCTGCTTGTCGAGCTCGTCGACACCTGCCAGCCCACTGCCGCTGACCGCCTGATACGTCGCCACGATCAACCGGACGAGTCCGGCGTCATCGTGCAACGGCTTCAGTACGGGCATCGCGGCCATCGTGGTGCAGTTGGGGTTGGCGATGATGCCCTTGCGCGCATTGGCCACCTCGCCCGGGTTCACCTCGCTGACCACGAGCGGCACGTCGGGATCCATCCGCCACGCCGACGAGTTGTCGATGACGATGACACCGGCGGCGGCGAACTTCGGCGCCAGTTCCCTCGACGAGGTCGCGCCCGCGGAGAAGAGAGCGACATCGAGACCCGACGGATCGGCGGTGGAGGCGTCTTCGACAGTGATGTCGGTGCCCAACCACGCCAGGGTGCTGCCGGCGCTGCGGGCCGACGCGAAGTAGCGGATCTCGGACACCGGGAAATTGCGCTCGGCAAGAATGGAACGCATTGCTGTACCCACCTGGCCGGTTGCGCCGACGACACCAATTCTCATGCCGCAAGGCTAACTGCGGGCCCTCACGGCTCAACCGGAATAACACTCCGGTCACACAAGGTGGATGAACCCAGCGGTTTGCCCGAGCTTCGGCGATCAGATGTCGTGCGGCCGCACGTCAACGCCGAAGCTGGGCCAACTTCACTTGACGGTGGCGACCAGCCACCAGTGGCTGCGGTGCACACCTTCGAACGTGCGGTCGACGGTGCCGGGCAGACCGAAGCCGCGGCGCTTGGGCCCATGGAAGATGCGCACCTCGATGAGCGAGGAGCCGACCGTGGCCAACACCTCCTTCGGTGTCAGGCGGTTCGCCTGCCAGCCAAGACGCGTCGTCAGACGGCGCTGGGCGATGATCGGGCCCACGCGCGGAAGGCGCCAGGAGGCACGCACCAGCTTGCCCGCCGGCCACAGCACGACGTCTTGTGCCACCCACGTGCGGAAGTTGAGTGCTATCTGCCCACCAGGCTTTGTGACGCGCGCTGCTTGGGCCACGAGGGCCAACCCGTCGTCGTGGTGGCAGTGCTGCAGCGTGATGTAACTGAAGACCAGATCGGCCGAATCGTCGGGCACACCGAGCGTGCGGCCATCCGCCACGTGGCAGGTTTGCAGCCGCTCGGGTTTGCCGTACTGGGCGACGGTCTCGCGGCAACGTTCCAGGAATGCGGCATCGAGGTCGCAGGCGATGACCTTGGCGAACAAGCGAGAGAAGCTGGCCGTCATGCGGCCGATGCCGCTGCCGATCTCCACCATCGTGTGCTGCGACGATTCCGGGGACAGCAGCCCGAATGCCTCGAGATAGGCGACGGTCTCGTTGTCGCCGGTGTCGACGAACTCCGCCAGGTTGAGATGGCTGCCGGTGCGGTTGTTGAAGACCCAGCCGGTTTCGCGGACGACATCGTCGGCGGAATGCTCGTGCTCGGAGGCAGTGCCCGCGGCCTTCCAGGGCACGTGTTGTCTACGGCGCGTCATGACCGCTCCAGTGTGCCAGGCGACTGCAACCGATTGCCAGCACTCTCACCGTGTTGCATTACACGTGCGGTCGGCTACTTCCGTTCGGGCAACGGCGCCGAGTAGGCCTGGCCGGAGTCGAGACCGAAGGCGGTGTGCAACGCACGGGCCGCACGCTCGAGGTCGGCGACTGCAGTGACCACGCTGATGCGGATCGTGCTGGTGCTGATCATCTGGATGTTCACGCCTTCATCGGCGAGCGTGCGGAACATCTTGGCGGCGACGCCCGGGCTGGTCTTCATGCCGGCGCCCACCAGGCTGATCTTGGCGATCTCGGCGTCGTGCTCGACACCACTGGCGCCGATCTCCGCTGCAACGCGGGCGACGATCGACTCGGCGGTGCCGCGGTCGGCCTTGGGCATCGTGAAGCTGATGTCGGTGGTGCCGTCGTGGCTGGTGTTCTGCACGATCATGTCGACGTTCACGTTGGCCGCCGCGAGTGGTTCGAACAGTGCCGCCGAGATGCCCGGCCGGTCGGGTACTGCGACAACCGTGACCTTGGAATCGCTCGTGTCGGTGACGACGCCGGAGATGATGGGATCTTCCATGCTGGGCTCCTGTGAGGTGACCCACGTGCCGTGTTCCCAGGTGAAGCTGGAACGCACGTGGATGGGAACGTTGTGATTGCGAGCGAACTCGACACTGCGGAGCGCGAGCACCCTGCTGCCGGCGCCGGCCATCTCGAGCATCTCGTCGAAGTTGACGTGGTGCAGCTTGCGCGCCTGCGGCACGATGCGCGGGTCGGCGGTGAACACGCCGGTGACGTCGGTGTAGATCTCGCAGCTCTCGGCGTTCAGTGCGGCGGCCAACGCCACCGCTGTGGTGTCGCTGCCACCGCGGCCCAGCGAGGTGATCTCTCTCTCGGTGCTGATGCCTTGGAAACCGGCCACCACGCACACCTTGCCCTGCGCCAGTGCTTCGCGCACACGATCGCCCTTGACCTCCAGGATCTTGGCCTTGGTGTGCACGGTGTTGGTGACGATGCCGGCCTGGCTGCCCGTGAAACTGACGGCCTCGATGCCCAGGTCGGCGAGTGCCATGCACAGCAACGCCATGGAGATGCGTTCTCCGGTGGTGATCAGCATGTCCAGCTCGCGACCCGGTTGCGTCGCAGACACCTCGTTCGCCAGCTTGATCAGGTTGTCGGTGGTCTTCCCCATTGCGCTGGGCACGACGATCACCTCGTTGCCGTGGCGCTTGGTGAACGCGACATGCTCCGCGACGGCGCGCATGCGATCGGGGTCGGCGACGGACGTACCGCCGTACTTCTGCACAATCAGGGCCACGGGTGCAGAATGATACCGAGGCATCGGGCCGGTCGGCCGCTGGTTAACGTCGAGCCTCGTGCTGCACCGTGCCCTCGATGACACGTTCTCCGCCGACGTCCGCCGGCGCATCACCGTGCTCACGCTGGCCCGCACGATGGCCAACGGCTGCTTCCGGTTCGCTGCCCCGTTCCTGGCCACCATCGCCCGCGACAACGGCACCACGCTGGCCGGCCTGGGGGTGGCTCTCGCGATCAGCGAG
>JANONE010000386.1:0-24000 GCA_031420675.1 Ilumatobacteraceae bacterium
AGTACGTCGAGGTGGCGGCGATGCAGCAGCAACACGGCAGAACAGACCACCACGTACGGCAGGACGAGCCTGACGTCGCCCCACGTGGCGGTGCTGACGCGCCCGCTGATCCAGGAGTAGACCTCCTTGATCACCTCGCTGTGACGCAACAGCAGGTACTGCTGCACCGCAGTCGCCAGCGCCGCCACGGCAACACCGGCGAGGACCAGGGTGAGGCTGCTCCCCCCGAACGAGGCGCCGACTGTATAGGTGACGGTCACGGCCAGCAGCGCCCCGAGAAAGGCTGCGAGCGGCAGCGGATCGACCAGCCAACCAGAAGTGCTGACCCGCCCGTAGATGAACACCAACGAGGCCCCGAGACCTGCGCCGGCCGCGGCTCCCAGCAGATACGGGTCGACGAGCGGGTTGCGGAACACGCCCTGGTAGCTGGCGCCGGCAAGGGAGAGCATGGCGCCGACGATCCCGGCGAGTGCCACCCGCGGCAGGCGGATGTTCCACACGATGTCCCAGTTCGCCGACGTGATGCCACCGGCGGGGCCGATCATCGCACCGAGCGCGACTGCAGCGGCCAGCACCAGCGCTGCCGCCGGGAGCCACCACCAACTCGGTGGGCGATGACCGGCCGCCACCGTCATGTGCCTGCGGGCACCTTCGCGACGGCGTCGGAGACGGCCTTCACGAAGTCGACCAGGCGCGGCCCCCAGCGTGATGCGATGTCGTCATCGATGGAGATGACGTTGCCGTTCGTCACTGCGTTGGTGGCGCCCCAACCGTCGCGAGCGGCAACCGTGTCGGGCGATTCCCCACAACACTTGGAGTCGGCCAGGAAGATGAGGTCGGGGTTCGACGAGACGATGTACTCAGCGCTCAACTGCGGGTAGTCGTTCCCGTCCCCCACCCCGTCGGCGACGTTGACCAGGCCGAACAGTCCATACACCTGCCCGATGAACGTGTTGCTGGTGACGCTGTAGAGGGTCGGGTCGAGCTCGTGGTAGAAGCTCACCGGATCGGCCGGGTGCGGCGCGGCGGCTATCGCGTCCGCGATGTCGGTCTGCATCTGCCCCACCACTTCGGCGGCTTCACCGATGTGGCCGGTGGTAGCACCGAGCTGCTCGATCTGTGCGTACACGTCGTCGAAGGTCGCGGGAGCGAGCCCGACCCACACCGCGATGCCCAGCTTGCCCAGCTGACCGGACAGATCCTTCGTGTCGTCGGCAATGACCACCAGGTCCGGCTGCAGCTCGGCGATGGCCTCGACGTTGGGTTCGAAACCGGAGAGATCGTGCGGCTTGGCGAGCGCCTCGGCCGGGTAGTTGCTCTGGTCATCGACCGCGATGATCTGGTCGGCAGCGCCGATCGCGAACAGCATCTCGGTGTGAGTGGGCGACAGGCTGATGATCGCCTGCGGAGCGCCCGGCGCCGCCTCTGTCGTGGGCGTGGTCGCAAGCGCGGTCGCGGTCGCGGTCGCGGGCGTGGTCGTCTCGCTGGACGACGAACTGTCGTTGCCGCAGGCCGCGCTGGTGAGTAGGAAAGCCGTCAGGGCGGCGATGGAACTGAACCGTTTCATGGGTCAATCCTCCGTTTCTCCGGAGGATGACATCCTCCGGTTCGGGAGGACAAGCTGGGAACCGGCGGCCTTGCCGCCGCGAACCGCCCTTGCCTCGAGGGTGAGTTACGCGCAGGGCGACAGGCGACCGGACTCGCCGTGGACTCCACCAGTCTGAGAACAGGCTGGAAAGCTACGAACTACCGTTGCGGGACAGTGCCGGGATCTCACCGGCTTCGCTGAACACCGTGCATCCGGCCGGTGGTGCTGGCTGGACGGCGCAACGGTAGCGCAACCGTGCCTATGCTCCAACCCTTCATGGACCAAAGCTCCGACCCCTCCGGCGAACGGCTGACAGAACCGCTGACCGACGACCCGCGGCCCGACGGTTTACGCAACGCCGATTCACTCGTGCTGGTAAACACCGGCAACGGCAAGGGCAAGAGCTCCGCTGCGTTCGGTGTGATGGTGCGGGCAGTCGCCCGCGACTGGAACGTCGCTGTCGTGCAGTTCATCAAGGGCAGCGACTGGAAAGTGGGCGAGGAGAAGGTCGGTCGCCGGCTGGGTGTCGAGTGGCACGCACTGGGCGGCGGCTTCACCTGGGATTCCGCCGACCCGTCCACCGACATCGCACTTGCCCAGCAGGCGTGGGCGCAGGCCGCGGCCATCATCGCCGCCGGCGAGCACGAGCTGGTGATCCTCGATGAGCTCACCTACCTGTGCACATGGGGTTGGGTGCCCACCAACGAGGTCGCCGCCGCGATCGTCAATCGCCCACGGCACGTCAACCTGGTCATCACCGGTCGCGACGCACCGCAGGAGATCATTTCCGTCGCCGACACCGTCACCGAGATGCGCGAGGTCAAGCACGCGTATCAGGCCGGCATCACCGCCAAACGCGGCATCGACTACTGATGCCGAACGACTACTGATGCTGACGTTTCTCGTCGGCGGCGCACGCAGCGGCAAGAGCACGCTGGCAGTACAGATGGGCGAACACCATGGTGGGCCGGTGCACTTCATCGCCACCGCCGAGGCGTTCGACGACGACCTGCGCGCCCGGATCGAACGCCATCGTGCAGCGCGCCCTGTCACATGGACGACCGCGGAGGTGCCGGTGGAGCTCGCGGCCGCGCTCACCGCCGCTCCTCGCGAGGCGTTGGTGATCGTCGACTGCCTCACGGTCTGGCTCGCCAACCTCTTCGCTCACGTCATCGGCCCACTGCAGCGTGCGGAGTCCGTCGATCACATGGTGGCGGCGTTGCGCGAGCGTGACCGAGTCGGCACCGGGCCGACCGTGGTCGTCAGCAACGAGGTGGGCATGGGCGTGCACCCGGAGACTCTGCTGGGCCGCGAGTACCGCGACGAGCTCGGTCGCGTCAATCAACTGGTGGCGTCCGTCGCCGATCGGTCATTGTTACTGGTGGCCGGCCGGGCGTTGCGGCTGGGGAAACCTTGGGAGCTGTTGTGACGAGTTGGTTGCGTTCGGCCTTGGTCTCGATGCCCGGCCCCGACATCGCTGCCGGAGATGCAGTGCGCGCGCGGGCGGCCGACATCCTCCGGCCTGCCGGTGCGTTGGAGCGGCTCGACGCGCTCGCCGCGTGGGTGGCCGAGTGGCAGGGAACGTCCTCGCCTGCGGTCACCAAGCCCGCGGCCTTGATCTTCGCCGCCGATCACGGCGTCGCCGCAGCCGGCGTCAGCAAGTACCCGATCGAGGTGACCGGCGCGATGCTCGCTGCGTTCCGTGCACACCAGAGCACGGTCACCGCCTTCGCCGACGTCGTGGGTGCCAGCGTGCAGGCGATCGACGTGGGCGTCGGCCGACCCACCGGCGACATCCGTGTGGAGCCGGCGTTGTCGGCCGGACGTTTCGAGGAATGCGTGGCGGCCGGCCGCCAGGCAGTGGAAGCGCTCGACGCGGATCTGCTGGTGATCGGTGAGATGGGCATCGGCAACACCACGGCCGCTGCCGCCGTCGCTGCCGCGCTGGGCGACGGCGACCCGGCCGATTGGGTGGGCCGCGGCACCGGAGTCGACGACCAGGGCCTCGCCCGCAAGCGCGCCGCGGTGTCGGCGGCGGTGGCTCGAATCGCGGGCATCGACGACCCCCTGGATGTGCTGCGCGAAGTCGGTGGTGCGGAACTGGTGGCCATGGCCGCAGCCGTGATGGCTGCCCGCCGGCGCAACCTGCCCGTGCTGCTCGATGGCTACGTCGTCACCTCGTCGGTGCTGCCGCTGGCTGTCGCCACACCGGGTGCGCTCGACCACTGCCAGGTGGGCCACTGCTCGGCCGAGCCCGGCCACCGACGGCTGGTGGCGCGCCTCGGCAAGCAACCACTGCTCGACCTCGGCATGCGGCTGGGGGAAGGTTCGGGAGCGATGGCAGCAGTGCCGCTGGTGCGGATGGCCTGCGTGGGCATCACCCACGTCCCGACGTTCACCGAGTTTTTCGCCTGAAGCGTTCGCCTCATCCGGCCGGCGATCGTTCAGAATGAGGCGATGGGTTTGCTCGCAGCGCTGCAGTTCCTCACTCGGGTGCCCATCCGTCTGCGACGCGAGCCGTCGCTGAGCAACACCGTTGCCTGGTTCCCGCTCGCGGGCGCGGTCATCGGCGCCGCCGTCGGTGCGGTCGCCGCCGGCATGTGGGAGCTGACTCCGCCGCTCGTCGCCGCCGCGGTTGCGATCACCGTCGGTCTGCTGATCACCGGCGCCTTCCACGAGGACGGGCTAGCGGATGTGGCCGACGCGTTCGGTGGCGGCTGGACCGTGGAACGCCGGCTGGAGATCCTCAAGGACAGCCGCCACGGCACCTACGGCGTGGCGGCGATGTGTGCGTCGATCGTGGTGCGGACGGTGGCGTTGGGTTCGCTCCCCGGGCCCGCCGCGATGTTCGCCGGCGCAGTGGCCGCGCACACGATGGGGCGCGTGGCCGCCGTCGGCATGGCCGGCACGATGCGGCTCGCAACCCACGCCGGTCTCGGCGCCGACTATGGCCGCGGCACCACCCGGCTGCGAGCCGTCATCGGCTGCACCATCGGCGTCGGCATCACCGCCGTCGCCATCGGCTGGTGGGTCGGTCCCCTCGCGGTCGCTGCGTTGGCGGCCGCCGTGACCACCGGCGCGCTTGCCCGCCGCAAGATCGACGGCGTCAGCGGTGATGTACTGGGTGCCGCCGAGCAGGTGGCCGAGTGCCTGTGCATGGTGGTGCTCAGTGGCCTGGCTGCGCATCACCAACTGTGGTGGCCACTCTGACACGCTGCACGGCCGCGCTCACGCGAGCGAGCCGATGACCCAGCCAGCCGTCGGTAGGCTGCACCCGATGTCACGGCGCACTCGAATCCTCGTCTGGGTCGGTGTCGCGCTCGTCGCCTGGTTCGCCTTCGTCACGGTTCGCTGGGCGATGCAACCGCTCGACGACACCATGGCGGTCGGCCTCAACGCGAAGACCGAGATGGTCTATCGACACGTGGAATGCGGCACCCTGTTCGACAGCAATGCGCTGGGCGGCAGGCCACTGCCCGCACTCGCGACCCCCGAGGGGGTCGAGCAGCAGTGGGCCTTCCCGCGTAGCCCGTGCGCGCTGGTGCAGGATCAGGCACGGATCCTCTTTGGCATCGATGTCGCCACGTTCATGCTCGGTATCGCAGCGCTCATTGCGGTGTTCGTGCGCACGCGCAGGCCGGCCGTCCCGACGGTGCCGGCCGCGGCCTGACCCGCCCGGCCTGACCCGCCCGGCCTGGTCGGGCACTCAGCCCGTCGCCATTGCCGCAACCACTCGGCGCAGCACGGCCGACGAGGTGGCGAAGTTGAGGCGGGCGCAACCGTTGCCTTCGGGACCGAAGTTCGGGCCCTCGCTCAGGCGGACCCCCCGCTCCAAGAACCGCTCGGCCGGATCGTCGCCCCAACCCAGCGAGCGGCAGTCCAGCCAGGCGAGGTACGTGGCCGCGGGCGGCACGTACCCAACCGACGGCAGGTGCCGCGCCAACAGTGATGCCAGCAACGAGCGCTGTGCATCGAGATGCGCCATCAGGGCCGCCAACCATTCGTCACCCTCACGCCACGCTGCCTCCGCTGCAACGGCACCCATCAGGTTCGTTGCACCGAACAGGTGGCCGGGCACGGCCGCCAACCGCTCGCGTACGGACGCCGAACCGATGTGCATGATCGCGTAGCGCAGGCCGGCGAGGTTGAACGCCTTCGACGGGGCGTGGATGCTGACCGTTCGCTCCGGCGCGAACAGTGCCATCGGCTGATGCACCGCCGGCGCGTAGGTGAGGTCGGCGTGGATCTCGTCGGAGATGATCAACAGCTGGTGGCGCTCCGCCAACGATGCCAACGACTGCAACTCGGCCTCGGAGAACACATGGCCGGTCGGGTTGTGCGGATGGCACAGCAGCAGCACCTTCGCCGGTGATGCGGTCAGCTCGGCAGCGAGCGCCTCGTGGTCGAAGGCCCAGCCGGTGGGCGAACCAGCCGACCGCTGAGCCGGCACCGGCACCACCCGCCGCCCGCTGTCCTGCACACTGTGCAGGAACGGCGGGTAGGCCGGCGTGTGCACCACGACACCGTCGCCGGGCTGCGTGCACAGGTGCAGGACGATCTGGATCCCCTGCACGACATCGTTCAGTTCCATCGTGTCGGCCTCGTCGATGTGCCATCGGTACCGGGCCGCGCAGCGGCTGACGAACACGTCGGTGGCCGGCGAGCCACCGGTGATGTGCCGCCAATCGGGATATCCGAGATCGCCACCGGCGACGACCGACTGCATCGCCGACACCACCACCGGCGGCGGCGCGAAGTCCATGTCGGCAACCCACGCTGCGATCGCGCCGGGAGTGCGATGCCACTTCGCTCCCGGCTTGGCGCGCAGCCACTCGAGCGACACCGAATCGAAGTCGAAGGCAGGCGCAGTGCTCACCTGCCTGACGATAGGGCCGCGACCTGTCAAGCGCAGACCCACTGCTGGATGCGCCGGATGCCTTCCTCCATGTCGGCGTCGGCCATCGCGAAGCTGAACCGCGCGTAGCCGGGAGTGCCGAACGCCTCGCCCGGGACGAACGCCACCTTGGCCTCGCCGAGGATGGCATCGGCCAGCTCGAGCGTGGTGGCCGAGACTGTGCCGTCGGGACCCAGCGGCCGCCCGAGCAGCAACGAGAAGTTGGGGTAGCAGTAGAAGGCGCCCTGCGGCACGATCGCGCTGACGCCCGGGATCTCGTTGAGCATGCCGTGCATGCTGACGGCGCGGCGGGCGAATGCCGCGCGCATCATCGCGACAGCCGACAGGTCGCCGCTGACGGCTTCCAGCGCAGCCACCTGGGCGACGTTGTTGACGTTGGAGGTGCTGTGCGACTGGTAGTTGATCGCGGCCTTCATCACGTCGCTCGGCCCGATCATCCAGCCGACCCGCCAGCCGGTCATCGCGTAGGTCTTGGCGACACCGTTGACGATGACGCACTGATTGGCCAGCTCGGGCACGACCGTGGGCATGGAGACGAACTGGTTGTCGCCGTACACGAGGTGCTCGTAGATCTCGTCGGTGAGCACCCACACGCCATTCTCGACGGCCCAGCGGCCGATGGCCACCACCTCGGCCGGCGAATAGACCGCACCGCTCGGGTTGTCGGGGCTGACGAAGAGCAGCACCTTCGTGCGCGGCGTGAGCGCAGCATCGAGCTGCTCGACAGTGACCTTGAAGCCGCTTGTCTCGTCGGTCTGCACCACCACAGGGACGCCGCCGGCGAGCGTGATGGCCTCCGGGTAGGTGGTCCAGAACGGCGCCGGGCAGATGACCTCGTCGCCCGGGTCGCACAAGGCTGCGAAGGCAGTGAATACGGCGTGCTTGCCGCCGTTGGTCACCAGCACCTGCGACGCCTGGCACTCGAACCCGCTGTCGCGCAACGTCTTGGCGGCGATTGCCGCGCGCAGCGCGGGCAGGCCCGCAGCAGGTGTGTACTTGTGGTTCTTCGGGTCGCGGCAGGCGCGCACCGCGGCTTCGACGATGTTCTCCGGTGTGGGGAAGTCGGGCTCGCCGGCACCGAAGCCGATGACGCTCTCCGCCCCATCCTTCATCGCTTGCGCCTGGAGGGCCTTGGCCTTGGCATCGACTGCCAGGGTTGCGGACTCGGCGATGGCAGCCAGACGGGCTGACGTTCTGGCGACGGTGCGGTTCACAGGGGGCCTTTCGGTACACGAACGACGCTGATTCTACGGGAGGAGGGTGCGTCCCAGTTTGAATTTGTGGTGGGCGCACGATGATGGACTAAGCAGGCAGAAGCGACTGAGATGGGAATCCAGTGGTAGATTCCCAATCATGAAGGTGACCATGGATCGCGTCGGCCGAGTCGTCATCCCCAAAGGCCTTCGTGATCAGCTCGGCCTGCGGCCGGACGAAGAGCTCGAGGCCACGATCGACGGATATGCCATCCGGCTGGAGCCGCGCGCAGCACCCAGGCGCGTGGCCGTGCAGCGCGACGGTGTCGCCGTGTTGCGATTCATCACGGACGCGACGTTGACCGACCGCATGGTGCGCGATCTGCGCGATGCGGACCAGCGCTAGCCGTGCCTCGGACGCTCTACGCCGCCGACACCAGCGTCGCCGTCGCGGCTGTCGACGAATCGCACGAAGCCCATGAACCCTGCCGGAAGGCCGTCGCCCGGCGTCGGCCCGCGCTCGCCGGCCATGCGCTGTTCGAGACCTTCTCCGTCCTGACCCGCCTACCTGGCGCGCTGCGAGTCGCCCCGGACGTGGCGTTCGACGTGATCCGCCGCTCGTTTCCCGCCCACTGCTGGCTCGGCGCACCCGAGCAGGCCGAGCTGTTCGACCGCCTGCCGATCCTGGGCATCACGGGCGGGGCGGTGTACGACGCCCTCGTCGGCGCCTCGGCGTTGTCGACCGGTCGCCGGCTCCTCACCCGCGACCGCCGAGCAGACAGGACGTACTCTCTGCTCGGCGTCGATGTCGAGTTCGTCGATTAGGACGCCGCCCCCGGTGTCAACGGCGGGCGAGTTTGAGGGCCGACGCGAAATGGGGCGAGACTGTGTACGTGACCGTCGATCCCAGCTCCATCACCATCCCGAGTGACATGCTCCCGTCCGACGGACGGTTCGGGTGCGGCCCCTCCAAGGTGCGCGCCGAGCAGGTGCTTGCGCTCGCCAAGGCGAACACCAACCTCCTCGGCACGTCACATCGCCAACCTCCGGTGAGGAACCTGGTCGGCTCGATTCGGGAGGGCTTGCACGAGCTGTTCGGCCTGCGCAGGGGCTGGGAGATCTTGCTCGGCAACGGCGGGGCCACCACCTTCTGGGATGCCGCCACCTTCGGCCTCATCCGCGAACGCAGCCAGCACTACGTGTTCGGCGAGTTCTCCTCCAAGTTCGCCGCGGCCGCCGCGACCGCACCACACGTCGCCGGTTCCGTCGTCGTGCAGAGCGAGCCGGGCGCTCACCCCGTGATCGAGGCGAGCCCGGACGATGTCGACGTCGTCGCCCTGACCCACAACGAAACGTCCACCGGCGTGTCGATGCACCTGCGCCGACCCGACGGCGATGCGCTCATCCTCGTCGATGCCACGTCTGCCGCCGGCGGCCTGCCCTGGGTGCCCGACGAGGTGGATGTGTACTACTTCTCACCACAGAAGTGCTTCGCCAGTGACGGCGGCCTGTGGTTGGCCGCGTGCTCACCCGCTGCGGTGGAACGCATCCGCGAGATCGGTGGCAGCGACCGTTGGTGCCCCGCCTCGCTGGATCTGAACATCGCGCTCGACAACTCGGTGGCCAACCAGACGTACAACACGCCGGCGCTCGGCACACTGATCCTGCTGAACGAGCAGCTCCAGTGGATGCTCGCCAACGGCGGCCTTGACTGGTGCGTCGAGCGCACCCGTGCCTCGGCTGCCCACCTCTACTCGTGGGCCGAAGCTTCGTCGTTCGCCAGCCCGTTCGTGGCCGACACGAGGCAGCGCTCGAGTGTGGTCGGCACCATCGACCTCGACGACGCCGTGCCGGCGCACTATGTCAACGCCGCCCTGCGGGCCAACCGGATCGTTGATACCGACAGCTACCGCAAGCTCGGCCGCAACCAGCTGCGCGTCGGTATGTTTCCTTCCGTGGAACCCGACGACGTCGCCCGCCTCACCGCCTGCATCGACCACGTCGTGAGCGTGATGGTGGGGGCCGACGCTTGAGCGAAGACGTGCTCACCACGGCGTTCGACATGCTGACGCCGCTGCACCGGCCGATCATGGTGTTGGCGCTGCGCGGCCTGTTCGACATCGCCGAGGTGGCCACCGACGCCATCGACACGCTCACCGCCGATCGTGTTGCACCAGTGGTCGCGTCGATCGATCCCGACCCGTTCTACGACTTCACCCAGGAGCGGCCGCAGGTGGAGTTCGACGAGTCCGACGTACGCCAGATCCTGTGGCCGGTGAACGAGTTCCGCATTGCCCGCTTTCCCGGCAAGGCACACGACCTCGTGCTGCTCGCGGGCGTCGAGCCGCATCTGCGCTACGCCACGTTCGCCGACAGCATCATCACCGTCGCCCGCGAACTGGTTTGTGAGATGGTGGTCACCCTTGGCGCGGCCCCGGAGGCGATTCCGCATTCACGTCCGGCACACGTGGTGGGTAGCAGCACCAACGATGGCCTCGTGCGCGCACTCGGCCTCAGCCGCCCGCAGTACCAGGGCGTCACGGGGCTGGTGGGCGTGCTGCAAGAACGCCTCGATCGCGCCGACATCCCTGCAGTGTCGCTACGGGTCGGGGTGCCGCACTACCTCGGCAACGCCAAGCACCCTCAATCGTCGGCGGCACTGCTGCAGCACCTCGAGCACGTGCTCGGTGTGCCCACCGGCCACGGCGCACTCGCCCAGGACGCGATGCGCTGGCGCGGCCTGCACGACGAAGCCGTCGCCGAGGACGACCAGGCCGCACCCTACGTGGCGATGCTGGAGCACGAGTACGACCGCCGCATGGAAGCGGCGATGCCCAGCGGCGACGACCTCGCCGCCGAACTGGAGAAGTTCCTGCGCGAACAACGCGACGACGGAGAGGCCGAGTAGAGGGTCAGCGCGCTACCCAGCCGCGGCCGCCGCAGCGAGTTGCTGCTGGGTGACGCCACAGCGCTTGGCCGAGTCCGCGAGCAGGGCATCGACCTCCGGCGGCCGTGGTGATTCGGCGATGCCCATGGCCAGCAGGTCGGCCTCGGAGGTGGTGGCGATCAGGTCGTCGGCAGCGCATCGCGCCACACCCGGGTCGACGCCGACGGCAGTCAGCGAGTCGTAGAACACGCCGGCGATCAAGCCGGTGGGCTTCTCGGCCGGGCCGGGGGGAAGGGTGGCGTCGGGTGCGAGCGACGTGGTCGGTGCGGCCGTGGTGACCGGCGGGATCGTGGCCGGCGGTTCTGCCGAATCGGTCATGCGCGGTGCCGCGACCACTGCCTCCGTTTCACTGACTGCCTTGACCACCATGACCAGCCCCACCGCCGCCAGCGCCACGCCGGCGATCACGGCCACGATCGTGCGCCGCCCGGTCGTCGAGCTGTGGGAGTCGGGACCCATCGACAGCAGGCCGCGACGGTCGGCCTCCTTCACCAGCGGCGGCACCACGACGAGGGCGGCGAGCAACGCAACGGCGATGTTCATCGTCACCACCACACCGAAGTCGCTGAGCAGGGGCAGCGAAGAGAACATCAGCACGGCGAAGCCGCCGAGCGTGGTGAGCGCCGACGTGAAGAACGCGCGTCCGGTGCGCTCGGCGGCGACACGTGTGCTGTCCTGCGGGTTCAATCCTCGACTGCGTTCCTCGGAATAGCGATCGACCAGCAGCACCGCGAACTCGGCGCACGTGGCCACCACCAACGGCCCGCCCACCGTGGTGAGCGGGCTGAGTGTGATGCCCAGCACTCGCACCAGGACCGCTGACGTACCCACCGCCAACAACACCGGGATCATCGTCAACAGGCCGCGAGCGAGGTCGCGGTAGCGCAGGACGATGAACGCGCCCACCAAGAGGAGCGCGACGATGGTGAGCTGCGCGCGGTTCGCAGTGATGTTCTCCAACAGGCCGACACCGACCACCGCCAAGCCACCCGGCGTCGCCGACGCGCCCGCGGGCAACAGCGCCTTGTCGCCCGGGTCGGCGATCGCCGCTTCCACGTTCTTCAGCACGACCGACCGCGTCTCCAACGACGACGGCCCCACCTGGAAGAGGACCTGCGCGGCGTTGCCGTTGTCGGCGATCAACAACTGCTGCAGCGTGGCCGGCGCAACCTCGTACGCCTGCAACATGTCCAGGCCGGTCGGCGACAGCGGCGTGGCACCGGGCACCTCGATCAGCCAGCCGACGGTGGTGGCCAGGCTGGAGGCCTGCGCCAGTTCCGGGTTCGCCGCCATCGAGCGCTCGATGAGATCCATCTGGAAGGCGCCCATCTGGTCGGTGAAGGCGCCGTTCGACTGCACACCCGCTTCCGCCTTCACGAACACACCGAGCGTGGAAGCGAAGCCGGCCTCCGCTTCCAACGTGCGTGCGTTCTTGATCGCCGCACTCGACTGGTTGGCCCAATTGATCGGGTCGCTCTCGATCTTGGAGCCGGTCTCCAGCAACAGTCCGAGCACCGGGATGATCACGGCGACAGCCACCAACGGCAACACGGCCCATCGCGGAAGGCTGCCCAACCAGTCGACGGTGGCCTCCACCCAACTGGGCTTGGGTTCCTTCGTGGTCGGCCGTCTCCGCTCGCGGGCGCCGATCACGGTGATCGGCAGCACGATGCCCGCCAACAAGAGGGCGACGATGCCGAGTGAGAGCAGCACACCGAAGTCCTGCACCATCGGCACCTTGGAGAGCCTCACCACGAGGAAGGCGATGACCGCGGAGATGGTGGCAGTGAACAACGGCGGGCCGAGGTGGGTCAGCGTCTCCCCGAAAGGTCCCCTGACATGATCGATGCCGCGCTCCTCCTCGATCCGGTTCTGGATCTGGATGGCGAACTCGATGCCGAGCCCGATGAGGATCGGCAGACCGGCGATGGTGACCAGCGAGAGCATGGTGCCGCTGAACCCGAAGGCACCGAAGCCCCAGACGACACCGACCACCATGCCCGCGAGTGGCAGCAGCCGCCAGCGGACCTTGAAGGCCACGATCAGGATCACGACCATCACCAGCACAGCGATGCCACCCAGGGAGAGCATGCCGCCCTGCAGGTAGTTGTTGATGTCGGTGAGGAACGTCGGCGTGCCCGTGATGACGACCGTCGCGTTCTCGAAGGTACGGCCCTTCAGCGACGCCTTCACGGCATCGGAACCCTTGGCAAGTTCGTCAAGGGGTGCATTGCCCACGAGCACCGCGGCGAGCACTGCGTGGTGGGCGTCGGGCATGAAGGCACGCAGCGGCTTGCGCACCACCAGTTCGCGATCGACGGCTTCGACCAGTTTGTTGTTGGCGTCGACGCTGAAGCCGGCGTTGTCGAACAACAGGAACTTCACCCAGGCGGGGTTGTCCAGCGATTGGTCGCCCGCCGCGCCCAGCCGCAGCGTGGTGAGCAATGCATCCGCGTTCCGCAGCGCCTTGCCCTCCTCACTGGGGTCGCGTTCGGTCGCGCGGCCCAGGATCTCCAGTGCCGCTCCCTTCGCGATCAGGTCGCTGCTCCACTGCAGCAGTGCCACCGGCGACACCACCGAATGCACGGTTTCGTTGGCCAGCAGCGTTTGCTCGATCTCGGCCATCTGGGCCGTGTTGCCGGTGGTGAACAGGTCGACGAGCGTCTTGTCCGGCGGCACTGTGAACAGCACCACCATGCTCTCGCCCCCGAACAAGTCCTGGTAAGCCCCATTGTCCTTGGCGACCTGCGAGGCAGGGTCGATGTAGCTGTCCTGCCCGGTCGCAAAGTCGAGTTGGTTGAGCCCGAGCGCGAAGATTCCAGTCACCGCCGCGACCGCGGCAAGCGTGACCAACGTCTTACGCCCCAGCCATTCGCCGACAACGCGCCACCAGGTACTCACTGCCACTCCCCCACAAGGTCGGCCCCGCTGCGACACTACGCCCGCGAAAACACGCCCGTCAGAGGCATTAGGCCCTGGTCATCTGGCCGACGTGAAGCCTCCGATGGCGAGACGCGCATCGAGATCGGCTCGGAGCACTGCCGTTTCCGCAGGGAAGCGGGCACCCGTGCCATCGGCAACCCGGGTCATCATCTCGAAGTTGGCGACGACGGCAGCGGCGTCGATCATGAAGGCCTGGCCGGCAGCCACGGCCAGCCGGTTGCGAGCCGCCGTCAGCGCTGCGTCGTCCCAGCCACCGATCGCTTCCGCGAAGGCGACCAGTTCCGCGCCAAAGGGAAGGCCGCCGTCGCCCTCACCTTCCGCGATGGCGGCGAGATCGGCCGGTGTGCCGGATTCGGTGCCGCTCCAACGGAGCATGCCGGCGTGGGCGGTCGTTCAAAAGAAGCACTCGCGCACCCGCGAGGTGCGCCCGGCGAGCAGCTCCATCTGCGGTCTGCTGAGCGTGCCCCGGTTCCAGCGCGGGTCGGCCATCTGGGCGTCACTCATGTACTGCGACTCTGCCAACCTCCACAGGTTGCCCCACTCGTCGGGCAGCGCGCTCAACGCCTGCACCACGGAGGCCGTCTGGTCGGCGGGCGACGCGACCGGCACCCAGTTCAGCGCGGCCGGCGCCAGTTCGTCGGCTTCGCGTCCGTGAGGTTCGCCGGCCAGCGGATCCGGGAAGCCTGGCACGGGGTTGCCGATGGCGCGGGCGAAGGCAACCGGAGAGATGGTGGAGACGACGATGCCGACGATCTCCACCCACTCCAGCGGGTGCATGCCCTCGGTGATGACCTGCTGGTACCACTGCTCGGTGATCGTGCCGGCATGGCGTGCCAGCCGATACGCCACGTCGAGCGCCGGGTCGCCGTAGGGCCGTACCCACGGCGGCGACGGCCGGCCGGCGAGGTACGCGTCGCGAGCGACGGTGCCGATCTGCACGCGACGAGCGGCCGACAAGCGGGCACCTGGCGCCGACACGTGAGCAAACGACCGCCGGTGCGCGTCGGCGAGATCCACCCGGATGTTGCTGGTCACATCGGCGAGCGTACGACACGCCTCGCTGCCTCACTTGACGGCGTCACTGAACGGCGTCACGGAACGGCGTCACTTAACGGCGTCACTTAACGGCAGCGAAGCCGATCTCGAGGTCGGCGAGGATGTCGTCGATGTTCTCCAGGCCTACGCTCAGGCGCACCAGGCCTGGGCGCACACCGGTGCTCGCCTGCTCCTGCTCGGTGAGTTGGCTGTGGGTGGTGCTGGCCGGGTGGATGACGAGGCTGCGCACATCACCGATGTTGGCGACGTGGCTGTGCAACTGCAGTGCCTCCACGAACTTCTGGCCGGCCTCCTTCGCCGTACTCCCCGCTGGGGCCACGATGTCGAACGCGAGGATGCTGCCGTAGCCCTTGCCGCCGCCGTACTTCTTCGCCCGTTCGTGCCAGGGGCTGCTCTCCAGGCCGGCATAGGCGAGGGCCTCGACCTGCGGGTGGTCGACCAGGAAGGCGGCCACCTTGTCAGCGTTGGCGAAGTGGCGTTCCATGCGCAGGCTGAGCGTCTCCAGGCCCTGCAGGAACAGGAAGGCATTGAAGGGCGACACCGCGGCACCGAGGTCGCGCAGGATCTGTACACGTGCCTTGATGATGTACGAACCAGGGCCGAGCGCCGGCCAATAGGCGAGGCCGTGGTAGCTGGGGTCGGGATCGGTGAAGTTGGGGAAGCGACCGCTGGCGCCGAAGTCGAAGGTGCCGCCGTCGATGATCGCGCCGCCGATGGACGTGCCGTGGCCGCCGATGAACTTGGTGAGGCTGTGCACGATGATGTCGGCGCCCCACTCGAACGGGCGGATGAGGTACGGGGTGGGCACGGTGTTGTCGACCATCAGCGGGATGCCGTTGTCGTGGGCCACCTTGCTGACGCCCTCGATGTCGAACACGTCGTTGCGCGGGTTGGCCAACACCTCACCGAAGAAGAGCTTTGTGTTCGGGCGGATGGCCGCACGCCACTCGTCGAGGTCGTGCGGGTCCTCGACGAATGTGACCTCGATGCCCAACTTGGGCATGGTGTAGTGGAACAGGTTGTAGGTGCCGCCGTACAACGACGGGCTGACCACGAGGTGGTCGCCGGCCTCGGCGAGGGTGAGGATCGCCACCGTCTCGGCCGACTGACCCGAGGCCACGACCAGCGCGCCCGGCAGGCCGACGGCGGTGGTGACGCCACCTTCCAGGCTGGACAGGCGAGCCTCCAGCGCCCCTTGCGTGGGGTTCATGATGCGCGTGTAGATGTTGCCGATCTCGGCCAGTGCGAACAGGTTCTGCGCGTGCGCCGCATCGCGGAACTCGAAGCTGGTCGTTTGATAGATCGGTACCGCACGTGCGCCGGTCGTCGGGTCGGGCTCGCCCCCGACGTGGATCTGCCGTGTCTCGAAACCCCACTCGTTGCTCATGACGTGCGAGCGTAGCGCCAGATTCCTGACCATACAAGTCGGATTTACACCCGAGTTCGCGAACGAGATCAGCCGCCGCTGACGTCGGCGACCTTCTGCTTGCCCGCGCCGAGGAACGGCATCATCGAACGCAACCGTGCGCCGACTGCTTCAATCTCGTGATCGCGACCGGCTTGCTGCAGCGCCTTCATGTTGACGCGGCCGCCCTCGCTCTCGGCGATCCACTCCTTGGCGAACTTGCCGGACTTGATCTCCTTGAGGATCTTCTTCATCTCCAGCTTGGTCTTGGCATTGACCACCCGCGGACCGCGGGTGAGGTCGCCGTACTCGGCAGTGTCCGAGATCGAGTACCGCATGCCGGCGATGCCTTCCTCGTACATCAGGTCGACGATCAACTTCACCTCGTGCAGGCACTCGAAGTAAGCCATCTCCGGCTGGTACCCGTCCTCGACCAGGGTCTCGAAACCGGCCTGGACGAGTGCAGTGACACCGCCGCACAGCACGGCCTGCTCGCCGAACAGGTCGGTCTCGGTCTCTTCCGTGAACGTGGTCTCGATGACGCCGGCGCGGGCGCCGCCGATGGCATCGGCGTAGCTGAGGGCCAGCGCGTGGGCGCCACCGCTGGCGTCGTGGTGCACGGCGATGAGGCACGGCACGCCGCCACCCTCGGTGTACGTGCGGCGCACCAGGTGGCCCGGACCCTTGGGGGCGATCATGATCACGTCGACGGCCTTGGGCGGTCGGATGCGCTTGAAGCGGATGTTGAAGCCATGAGCGAACGCGAGGGCCTTGCCCTTGCGCATGTGCGGCTTGATGAACTCTTCGTAGGTCGCCTTCTGCTCGGTGTCGGGCATCGTGAGCATGATCACGTCGGCCCACTTGGCGGCAGCCGCGAGGTCCATCACCTTCAGGCCGGCGGCCTCGGCCTTGGCGGCCGACTTGCTGCCGTCGCGAAGACCGACCACCACGTCGACCCCCGACTCTTTCAGGTTCAGCGCGTGCGCGTGCCCCTGCGAGCCGTAGCCGATGATGGCGACCTTGCGACCGCGAATGATCGACGGATCTGCGTCCGCCTCGTAGTACATCTGTGCGGCCATCTCAGCCAGCCTTTCCTTTGTTGCTGTTGGAGACCGCGCGGAGGCGGGCCTCGCGATCGAGCTTGGGCAGCGCCACCCGGCCGGTGCGCTGGAGCTCCACGATGCCATACCCGGCAAGGAGTTCCTCAAAATCATCGAGTTTCTCGGGGTGGCCGTCCAGCGACACGGTGATCGCCTCCACCCCGACAGCGAGGATCTTGCCTTCGAAGATGTTCACCAGTTCGACCACCTGGCCGCGGTGATCGCCGGTGGTGCGCACGGTGGCGAGCAGCAGTTCGCGCTCCACGCTGCGACGCGGATCGAGCTCGCTGATCTTCACGACCTCGATCAGCTTGAACAGCTGCTTGACGATCTGCTCCAGCGAGGTGCTCTCCAAGTCGACCACGATCGAGATGCGGCTGAACCCTTCGTCCTCCGCCGGTGCCACGGCGAGGCTGAAGATGTTGAACCCGCGACGGGCGAACAACCCGGCCACGCGCGCGAGCACTCCGGGCCGGTTCTGCACCAGCACGGAGAGGATGTGGTGGTTGGTGAACCCGCTCACTTCAGGCCTCCGCGATGTGTTTCCTGCCACTGCGGGAGCAGCATGTCGTCGTTGCCGAAGCCGGCGGGCACCATCGGGAACACCTTCTCGCGTGCATCCACGCGGAAGTCGACCACGACCGGGCGGTCGTCGATGCTGTTGGCCTTGTCGATCGCCGGCTGCACTTCCTCCGGGCTGTCGACTCGAATGCCCACGCACCCCATGGCCTCGGCCCACATCACGAAGTTGGGCACCTCCGGCGAGAGGTAGACCTCGCTGTAGCGCTCGTCGTAGAACATCTCCTGCCACTGGCGCACCATGCCGAGATAGCTGTTGTTGAGGATGGCCACCTTGATCGGGATGCGCTCGACGCTGGCGGTGACCAGTTCCTGTGCGGTCATCTGGAAGCAGCCGTCGCCGTCGATCGCCCACACGGTGCGATCGGGGCGACCGACCTTGGCGCCGATGGCGGCGGGGATGCTGAAGCCCATCGTGCCCAGGCCACCCGAGTTCACCCAGGTGTACGGCTCGTTGAACTTCCAGTACTGACTGCTCCACATCTGATGCTGGCCGACCCCGGACACGAGGATCGTGCCCTCCGGCGCGTTGTCGCGGAGTTGCTCGAGGCAGAACTGCGGCTTCAACGCCTCGCCGGGCTCGCTGGGCTCGTAGCTCAGCGGGAACTGCTCGCGCCAGCCGCTGATGCGGCTCTTCCAGGCGCCGATGTCGGCCTGCACGGTGCCGCCGTTGGTCAGGTCCTTGATGGCCTTGATGATCTCCTCGATGACGAGGCGGCAGTCGCCGACGATCGGCACGTCGGGCTTGCGTACCTTGCCCTGCTCGGCGGGGTCGATGTCCACGTGGATGACCTTCGCCTCCGGCGCGAATTCGCTCACCTTGCCGGTGATCCGGTCGTCGAAGCGAGCGCCGAGGTTGATCAGCAGGTCGGCCTTCTGCATCGCCGTGATGGCGGTGGCGTTGCCGTGCATACCGGGCATGCCCAGGCACAACGGGTGATCGTCGGGGAAGGCGCCGCGGGCCATCAGGGTCGTGACCACATGGATGCCGGTGAGATCGGCCAGCTCGCGCAGCGCTTCGGCCGCGCGGGCCTTGAGGATGCCGACGCCGATGTACAGGATCGGCCGCTCACTGGCGAGGATGAGCTTGGCGGCCTCCTTGACCATGCGGGGGTGGCCCTTGGTGGTCGGGCGGTACCCCGGAAGGCTGTCGATCACCTCCGCGTCGGTGGGCCAGTGCCAGTCCATCATGTTGGTGAGGCAGTCCTTGGGCACGTCGATCAGGGTCGGGCCGGGACGGCCGGTGGTGGCGATGTGGAACGCCTGGCGCACGGCCATCGGGATGTCCTGCGCGCTCATCACCAGCTCGTTGTGCTTGGTGGTACTGCGGGTGATGCCAACGGTGTCGCACTCCTGGAAGGCGTCGGTGCCGATGGCGCCGGTGGGCACCTGGCCGGTGATGCACACCATCGGGATCGAATCCATGAAGGCATCCATCAGCGGCGTCACCATGTTGGTGGCGGCGGGGCCGCTGGTCACCAGCACAACGCCGGGCCGGCCGGTGACGTGCGCATACCCCTCGGCCATGTGGCCTGCGCCCTGCTCGTGGCGCACGAGGATGTGGCGGATCGGCGAGTCGAGCAACGGGTCGTAGGCAGGCAGGATGCAGCCGCCGGGCAGACCGAAGATGGTCTCTACCTGCTCCATCTCCAGCGCTCTGATGAGGGCTTGCGCCCCGGTGATCTTCATGACTCTCCTTGCGGGAAAACTTGTGGCCGAAAAACGAAACAGCCTCCCCATTTGGGAGGCTTTGGACGCACGCGACTATGTGGGCGTGCGTCTACACGATGATTACTACGACAATGGGGGAGGACTGGGCACGCATCGGCACGATTCTGTCACGCCCACCACCCGATTCGCAACCTGGCCCACGGATTCGGCTCAGTTGATCGTTGGAGCGCTCCACATTCCTAGCCTGGCGGGCATGACCACACCTCCGTCACCCACAGTCGCCCCCGCCGAAGGCCGCCTCGGCGTGCTCACGGTCGGGCTGGGCGCCGTGGCGTCCACCCTGATCGCCGGCGTCGAGCTGGTGAAGCGCGGCGTGTCGCTGCCGGTCGGCAGCCTCACCCAGATGGGCACCATTCGCCTCGGCAAACGCACCGAGAGCCGCCACCCGCTGATCAAGGACTTCCTGCCGATCGCCGCCCTGGAGGACATCGTGTGGGGCGCGTGGGACCCGTTCCCCGACGATGCCTACGTCGCCGCCACCCGCGCGGGTGTGCTCGAAGGCGGCAAGCACATCGAAGCGGTGAGCGAGGCCCTGCGCGAAGTGCGCCCGATGCCCGCCGCCTTCGACCGGGAGTACGTCAAGCGCATCGACGCCGACAACACCATGCACACCATCGACAAGCGCTCCATGCTCAATGCGATTCGTGAGGACATCAACCGGTTCCGCGAAGAGAAGCAGGTCGAGCGCGTCGTCATGCTGTGGGCCGCCAGCACCGAGATCTTCATCGAGCCCGGGCCGGCGCACATGAGCCTCGAAGCCTTCGAGGCGGCCATCGATGCCAACGATCCCACCGTCGCCCCCTCGATGCTCTACGCGTACGCCGCCATCCTCGAGGGCGTGCCGTTCGCGAACGGCGCCCCCAACCTGACCGTCGACATCCCCGCTCTGCGCGAGCTGGCCATCGAGAAGCGGGTGCCGATCAGCGGCAAGGACTTCAAGACGGGCCAGACGCTGATCAAGACCGTCATCGGCCCGATGCTGCGGGCCCGCATGTTGGGCCTGTCGGGTTGGTACAGCACCAACATCCTCGGTAACCGCGATGGCGAGGTGCTGGATGACCCGGACAACTTCAAGACGAAGGAAGAGTCGAAGTTGGGTGTGCTCGAGCACATCCTCGACCCGGTGACCTTCCCAGATCTCTACGGCGACGTGTACCACAAGGTGCGCATCAACTACTACCCGCCGCGCGGTGACAACAAGGAGGGCTGGGACAACATCGATCTCTTCGGTTGGCTCGGCTACCCGATGCAACTGAAGATCGACTTCCTGTGCCGCGACAGCATCCTCGCGGCGCCACTCGCGCTCGACCTGATCCTGCTCAGCGACCTCGCCCAACGTGCCGGCATGTTCGGCATCCAGGAATGGCTCGGCTTCTACTACAAGGCTCCGATGGTTGCCCCCGGCCTGCACGCCGAGCACGACCTGTTCATCCAGAAGACGAAACTGAAGAACACGCTGCGCTGGATGATGGGCGAGGACCAGATCACCCACCTCGGCCGCGAGTACTACGAGGAAGAAGGCTGATCCAGCCGGTTACGCCATCAGGCGCTGATCACCTGCTGCACGCGCACGTCGTGAAGTTCGAACGGCAGCGCATCGACCACTTGCTCACTGAAGCAGACGCCTGCATTGGGTGCGGGGACCTGCGGCAGGAAGCGGTCGTAGAACCCGCCGCCGTACCCGAGCCGCACGCCGTCGATGGTGAAGGCGAGGCCGGGGACGATCACGAAGCCCACCTCTTCGAACGGCAGCGGCGGCCCCTGCGGCTCGCTGATCCCGAACCGGCTGACGGCCATCGGCCCGTAGGCGTCGCACACCACGAGATCGCCGTCCTGCACGCGCGGCAGCAGCAACCGTTTGCCGTCGGCCGCCAGCCGCGCGAACAGTGGGTCGGTGTCGGGTTCGCCCTTGCAACCGACGAAGGCCATCACGCTGGTGGCGGCCGCGTATTCGGAACTGGCGGCGACCGCTGCCCACAACTGCACGCTGCGCAGCAGGCGATCATCGACAATTTCGCGCACCATCCGCATGCGGCGGCGGAGTGCGGCCTTGTCGTCCACGTGGCAAGGATCGCACATGTGGCAACGTGGTCGCGACCATCTACAGTCGACGCCATGTCGATCGACCCGATGAAGTTCCGACAGGTGTTGGGCCACTTCCCCACCGGTGTCACGGTGGTCACGGCCACCACCGCCGACGGCGGTCCGGTCGGGCTTACCATCGGGTCGTTCACATCCGTGTCGCTCGATCCGCCGCTGGTCGGCTTTCTCCCGCAGGTGAACTCCGAGCGGTGGCAGGCGATCAACGAGACCGGCTCCTTCGTCGTCAACGTGTTGGGTGCACACCAGTCCGAGCTGTGCTGGCGATTTGCGAGCAGCACCATCGAGCAGCCGTTCGAGGGTGTCGCTTGGCAGCCCTCGCCGATCTCGGGTTCGCCGATCATCGATGGGGTCATCGCCTGGATCGACTGCGCGATCGAAGGCGTGGTCGACGCCGGCGACCATCACTTCGTGCTCGGCCGAGTGGTAGAGCTGGAGCACATGGCGCCCGCGAGCGGACCCAACCCGCTGCTGTTCTACCGAGGCCAGCTGGGCAGGTTCCACCTCCATGGTTGAGACCGCCAACCGCAGACTCATTGCCATTGCGGCCGTCATCGACATCGTGTCGGTGGTCGTGTTCGTCGCTATCGGTCGCAAGAACCACGACGAATCGGGCTCGATTTTCACCGGCACGTTGCAGGTGGCGGCGCCGTTCCTGGCCGCCCTCGTAGTGGGCTGGCTCGCTGCCCGGGCGTGGCAGGCGCCGGCGGCTGCGCGCACCGGCATCGTCGTCTGGCTGGTCACCGTCGTGGGCGGGCTGCTGCTCCGCAGGTTCGTCTTCGATCGCGGTATTGCGGTGCCCTTCATCATCGTGGCCTCGTTGTTCACCCTGCTGTTGCTGGTGGGGTGGAGGTTGCTCGCCGCGCGGATCCGGGCCTTTTGACCCTACCCCATGGGGTATCCAGCGGGCTACCATGGGAGCCGAAAGGACGTTCCCATGACCAAGCGCATCGTCATCCTGGGCGGCGGCACGGGCGGCACGCTCACCGCCAACCGGCTGCATCGCCACTTCCGCCACCACGGCTCCGAGCACCGACCCGTCGAGATCGTCGTCGTCGACCAAGACGACCACCACGTGTATCAGCCCGGCCTGCTGTTCGTACCCTTCGGGTTGGCGCAGCACTCGGAGATCGTGCGGTCTCGACAGGCGCAACTGCACCACGACATCGAGTTCGTGCTCGAGTCGATCGATCATGTCGATCTCCAACGCGACACCGTCGTTCTGGAAGGCGGGCGCGAGTTGGCGTACGACGTGCTCGTCGTTGCCACCGGTGCCATCCTGGCCTTCGACGAGACAGAGGGGCTCACCGGACCCGGCTGGAACGAGAAGGTGTTCACGTTCTACGACATCGCCGGCGCCATGGCACTCGAGGGTGCCCTCGCCGATTTTCCGGGCGGGAAGCTGGTCGTGAACGTGGTCGACATGCCGATCAAGTGCCCGGTCGCGCCCTTGGAGTTCTGCTTCCTCGCCGACTGGTACTTCACCGAGCGCGGCATCCGCGACAAGGTCGAGATCAGCTACGCGACACCCCTGGACGGCGCCTTCACCAAGCCCGTTGCCTCCGCGGCGTTGGGGTCGCTGTTGGAGGAGAAGCAGATCCACCTGGTCACCGAGTTCAACACCGGTGAGGTCGCCATGAACGCCGACGGCGACGGCGGCAAGCTGGTCGGTTACGACGGCCGCGAAGTGCCGTTCGATCTGGCGGTGGTGGTGCCGATGCACAGCGGCGCCGAGTACGTCGGCCGCAGCGCCGGCCTGGGCGACGACCTCAACTTCGTGCCCACCGACCAGCGCACGCTGCAGACGAAGGCGAAGGAGAACGTGTTCGCGCTCGGCGATGCCACCAACGTGCCTACTTCCAAGGCCGGCTCCGTCACCCACTTCGAAGGTGAAGTGCTGGTGGAGAACATCATCCGCTTCCTCGATCACAAGGAGCTCGACGCGACGTACGACGGCCATGCCAACTGCTTCATCGAGACAGGCTTCGGCAAGGCCTTGCTGATCGATTTCAACTACGAAACCGAGCCGTTGCCGGGCCACTTCCCTGCGGCCGTGGGCATGCCGTTGCTGAAGGAGAGCCGCCTGAACCATCTCGGCAAGCTCATGTTCCAGTGGGTCTACTGGCATGCGCTGCTGCAGGGCCGCGACATCCCGGGCATCGGTTCCGACATGCCCACCCGCGGCAAGGACCATCCAACCCCCCCACCCACCCAAACGAACGAAGGAGCATCGGCATGAGCACTACTACCTGTGCCGGAGTAGAAGTACAGCTGAACGACGAAGGGTTCTTCGAGGATCCGAACGCCTGGACGCCCGCAATGGCCGAGGAGATGGCCAAGGCGGATGGCATCGACGAACTCACCCCACAGCATTGGATCGTCATCAACTTCATGCGCAAGGAGTTCTTTGAGAAGGGCACCGGCCCCACGGTGCGTGTCCTCG
>JANONE010000387.1:0-1643 GCA_031420675.1 Ilumatobacteraceae bacterium
GTCGCACTGCGCGGGTCGGTGAGCGTTCGCGAGTTGGCGATGCTGCTGAACGTCAGCGAGCAGACGGTTCGTCGCATCGTGAAGCCCTTGGTCGAGCGCAGTGAGGTGGAGAAGGTTCACGGTGCGGTCGTCGGCCGTACCCGTCCGGGCGAGGCACCGTTCCTGGCCCGGATGTCGGTGAACCAGCGGGCCAAAGTGGCGATCGCGGGGCGGGTCGCAGCGATGGTGCGCGACGGCGACACGATCGCGCTCGACACGGGCAGCACCACCAGCTTCATCGCCCAGGCGCTGCGCCGGCACCGCGGTCTCACCGTGGTCACCAACTCCACGTTCATCGCGGCCAGCCTCGCCACGATCCCGGGCAACAAGGTGTTGATGGCCGGAGTCGAGTTGCGCAACCACGACGGCGCCTCCTTCGATGCTTCGGCCTTCGCCGTGGTGCGCTCGATGCAGGTGCGCCTCGCGATCCTGTCCGCGTCCGCCCTCGATGATCGGCGCGGCCTCATGGTGCAGGAGCACGCGGAAGCGGAGATGTCGGCCGCCATGGGCGGGGTCGCCGGGCAACGGGTGTTCGCCGTCGACGCATCGAAGTTCGGCCGCGCCGGCCTCGTCGCGCTGGCGAGGTCGGGGGACGGTGACACGCTCGTCACCGACGGGACACCCTCGCCAGGACAACTCACGGCGTTCGGACGCGGCGTCGTGATCGTGGTCTGACCGTCGATCCGAAACCGTCGATCAGGTTTCCAACCACTCCGGTCTAGGCTGCGCCGCCATTGGGACGTGTGGACAACGGGAGTGTGTCAGTGGTGGATCCGATGATCTCGGTCAAGGACCTATGGAAGGTCTATGGGCCGCGGGCGGAACGCATCGTCGGCTCCGCCGATGCGGATCTGCCCCGCGGTGAACTGCAGGAGAAATTCGGCAACGTGGTGGCTATGCGCGAAGTGAACCTCGACGTCGCCCCCGGCGAGGTCTTCGTGGTCATGGGCCTCTCCGGCAGCGGCAAAAGCACGCTCATCCGCTGCCTCACGCGGCTGATCGAGCCCACCGCCGGCCAGGTGTTCATCCACGGTGCAGACGTCACGGCCGCGAGCGACGACGAATTGCTGCACGTTCGGCGGCACAAGGTGTCGATGGTGTTCCAGCACTTCGGCCTGCTGCCGCACCGCACCTTGCTCGACAACGTCGCGTTCGGACTCGAGCTGCGAGGCGTTCACAAGGCGCAACGACGCGAGACCGCGGCCCGCACGCTGGAGCTCGTCGGGTTGCCGAACATGGGCGGGTACAAGCCGCATCAGCTCAGTGGCGGCCAGCAGCAACGTGTCGGCCTCGCCCGCGCGCTGGCCACCGATCCCGACATCATGTTGTTCGACGAACCATTCTCCGCGCTCGACCCGCTGATCCGGCGCGAGATGCAGGACGAGATCGTTCGCTTGCGCCGCGAGGTCAGCAAGACGATGGTGTTCATCACCCACGATCTCTCCGAGGCTCTTCGCCTCGGTGATCGCATCGCCATCATGCGCAACGGTCGCTTCGTGCAGGTCGGCACGCCGGCCGAAGTCGTGCTCGAACCCGCCGACGAGTACGTCGCCAACTTCGTGCGCGACGTACCGCGTTCACACGTCGTACCCGTCGACGCGGTG
>JANONE010000388.1:0-4739 GCA_031420675.1 Ilumatobacteraceae bacterium
CTGCGGGCTGTCGGCCAACACCCACTCGACGCCGTCGGGGTTCACCCGCGGTACGACGTAGAACGTGCGGGTGCGCAGGGCCTCGGTGACGGCCGCATCGCCGCCGAAACCGGAGACGAGGTGGTGGATGAGGTGCAGCGCGGCCACACCGCCGGTGACCTCGATCGCGTGGATGTTGGCATCCACCCAGTGCGCCGGCTTGGTGTCGTGGGCACCCGTCGAAGAGTCGGTGATCGTGGCCACCCACAGGTCGCGGCCCTCGTACGAGTGACCGTACGACTCCACGGTCATCAGCTCTGGATGGGCAGCAGCCGTCTCCTGCAGCCAGGTGGTGAGTTCGGCGTAACGGAGGAAGCGATCGAAGGCGTAGTCCACGGCCAGCGACGCTAGCGGCTCAGCTCTCCGTGCCGGGGGTGTGACCGTCGTCGAGCCACCAGTGGGCAGCCACAAGTTCGGGGACCAGCACCTCGGTCAGCAGGGCCACGATCGGGTCGGCGTCCCCCTCGTATCGCACATCGTGCTCCGCACCGGGAAGGTGGCCGCCGACCGACACAAATCTGCTGCGCCGCTCACGCATCCAGCGCACTGCGTCGGTATCGAAGCGAGAGCCGCTGAACACCATCGCGCGGTAGTCGAGCGTCTTCGTCAGGTACACGTCGACATGGTTCCAATCGCCGGTCTCGCAACCGTCGGCAGCGCGGCGCGGGCACTCACGAACCATCAGCGCGCCCTGCAGCGCGTTCGCCAGACGTTCGGCGGGACCCAAGAGCCACGTGCCATCCGGACCGCCGAGCGCTTGCTGCACGGGCCGCAGCCACTGCTCGCGTCGGTCGAGCAGCGCGGCCGCCGCATCCTCAGCGCGGCTCACTCGCTCCGGCAGGTCCGCGAGACCGCCGGTGAGCTGTCGTTCCATTTGCAACAACATGACCAGCGAATGCAGGTACGTGCGACATGCGATGCCGCCGGCCTCGGCGCCGGCGTGCAGTGCCACGACATGGTCGGCGGGAAGGTCGGCCGTCGGGGTGTTGGTGAGCGCGATCGTCCGGCTCGTGCCGTGGTGGGCACGCAGCAACTGCAGCGTCTCCTTGCTCGCGCCCGAGGCCGTGATGCCCACCACGGTGAGCGACCGATCGGCCGGGTACGAGGCTTCCACCGAGGCCAACTCGGCCACCGCGTGCACGCCCGCGCGGCGAAGCCGACGCGCAGCCGTCTCGGCCGCGAACCACGAAGAGCCCATGCCCGTCAACAGGACCCGGCCGCCATGTTCGATCGGCCAGACCACGTTCTCTAGCTGGTCGGCCAACCCACGCAGGGCTGCCGGCTTGGCTTCCAGATCGGCGAGGAACTCCGCAGCCTTCATCGCCAGGAGCCTTGCACAGACACGCTCGCGGCCCGGAATGGCTGTTCCTGTCACACGCCGACCACGAATCCACGTGATCACGGGCGCGACATGAACAGGCGTCGACGGCAGCAGGGGGGGCGGAGGGGGTGGCGGCGGGCGGGGTGGGGGCGGCGGGCGGCGGGCTAGGAGCGGAGCAGGGCCGGCAACGCTGCGTCGGGTACGTACATCCACCGTGGCAGGCGAATGGCCGCGTAGCGGAACTCGTGCAGTTCCTGTGCGACGCGCAACGCACGCAGCGTCGCCAGATCAGCCGGACCGTAGGCAGCGAGCGCAGCGTCGATTGCGGCCGCGATGAACGAATCCACCTCGCCACAGCGATCGGGATGGCGACGCTTCACCACGATGCGGCCGACGTGGTCGATCGATTGCACCATCGACGCGACGTCGAGCAGCGGCGACTGCGGCAATCGACGCTCGGCGCTGTCAACCAGCGGACTGCCATCGAAGTCGGTGATCACCAACCGATCGCCGGCACGAAGGAACTGACCTGCGTGCAGGTCGCCGTGGATGCGATGGGCCACCAACAGCTCACTGCGATCCAACGGCGCCAGGGCCTCACGAATTGCGGGCTCCAGATCACGCAGGCGCACGCCCTCGTCGCCGTCCACCACGCGCATCGCTTCGTCGAGCCGATCCACCGCCTGCAGGTGGTACGTGCGCGCCGCCACCGTGCCGCGCTGCAGGTCGGCGAGCGCACCGTGAAGGCGCGCCGTCAGCTGACCCATGCGGGCGGCCCAGGCGACGACCGCCGCCAGCGATGACGAGCCCTGCAACCAGGCATCGACGTCGTCCACGAACCAATCCCAGCCATCGAGTGCACCCCGTAGGTACTCGGTGGCAACAGCGAGCACGAGATCGTCGCGCTGCTCGACGCCGAGGAAGCGCGGCATGTCGCCGAAACCGTGCTCGCCCAGGAACGACAACAGCTCGACGCCTGGGTGCGGTGCGAACACTGGCGGCTGCAGCCACTTCACGACCACCTCGTCGGCAACGATCACGCTGTGGTTGGTCTGGTCGACGGTGATGGCTCGCTCGCCTTTCAGCGAACGGCCCGTCAGTCGTGAGGCCACTGCTGCCGACGCGCCTTCATCCACCATCGGGCACGACCCTACTCATCGGCTAGAAACAGGGTATGGCCCGGTTCCTCTTCATGCCCGAAAGCGCGTACGGTCCCACCAACAACTGCATCGGCGTGGGAAGCATCCTTCGCCAGCGCGGCCACACCGTGGTCTTCGCCGCCGAGGCCAGTTGGCAGGGGAAGCTGGAAGCCCTCGGGTTCGTGGAGGATCTCGTGCACCTCGCGCCGGCGGCCGTCGACGACGAGGGTGCCGCCGGCCAGTTCTGGATCGACTTCATCCGCGACACGGCTCCGGTATTTCGCCGACCCACCATCGAACAGCTCACCGGGTTCATCCAGCCGACGTGGCAGGCACTCATCGACGGCGCCATGTACTGCCAGCCGCAACTGCAGGAGATCATCCAGCGCCAGCGCCCCGACGTGATCATCGAGGACAACGTCAGCAGCTTCCCCGCGCTCGTCACGGCCGGCGTGCCGTTCGTGCGTTCGGTGAGCTGCCAGCCGCTGGAGATGAAGGGCCCCGACGTGCCACCCCTGTTCAGCGGTCACCCCAGCGACGATCGCAGCCAGTGGGCGGCGTTCAGTGCCGAGTACGACCGCACGCACCGCGAGATGTGGGCGGCGTTCAACGAGTGGGTGCAGTCCTGCGGCGCGCCGCCGCTGGCCGACCTCGAGTTCGTCCACGAGGGCGACCTCAACCTGTATCTCTACCCCGAGGTGGCCGACTACACCGATCGTCGGCCATTGGGGAGTACGTGGCACCGGCTCGATTCATCGGTGCGCGCCACCGACGCACCGTTCGAGGTGCCGGCGTCGCTCGCCAGCAACGATCCCGCGAGCAAGTTGGTCTATCTCTCGCTCGGGTCGCTCGGCTCCGCCGACGTCGACCTGATGAAGCGACTGGTGGCCATCCTCGGCACCACCGACCATCGATACATCGTCTCCAAGGGCCCCCTCGCCGACGAGTACGAACTCCCCGGGAACATGCGGGGTGACGCGCAGTTGCCGCAGACCAACGTGCTGCCCCACGTCGACCTAGTCATCACGCACGGCGGCAACAACACGACCACGGAGGCCTTCCACTTCGGCAAGCCGATGGTCGTGCTGCCGCTGTTCTGGGACCAGTACGACAACGCGCAGCGCGTGCAGGAACTGGGCTTCGGCCTGCGGCTCGACACCTACGGATTCGCCGACGACGAGCTCACCGGGGCGGTCGACCGGCTGCTCGGCGACACGGCGTTGCACGCGCGCATGGCCGCCAACGCGGAGGTCATCCGCAGCCGCCGCGGCACGGTGAAAGCCGCCGATCTCATCGAAGCCGCGTCCAAGGGCTGAGCCAATCGTCGCTGCTCGCGGGCGGACAAGCCCCGCGCCGAAGCGTGCGCTCTAGATTGGCGGCATGACCGGCACGCTCGTCATCCTCCGCCACGGCGAAAGCACGTGGAACCAACAGAACCTGTTCACCGGCTGGCACGACGTGCCGCTAAGCGAGAAGGGACTGAGGGAGGCCCCCGCCGCGGGTCGCACGATGGCTGCCGCTGGACTGACGTTCGATGTCTCGCACACCTCACTGCTCGAACGCGCTGTGCTCACCCACCACCTGGCGCTGCAGGCGATGGGGCAGATGTGGTTGCCGGTGCAGCGCCACTGGCGGCTGAACGAGCGCCACTACGGCACGCTGCAGGGACTGGACAAGAAGGGAACCACGGCCCGTCACGGTGCGGAGCAGACACATCTCTGGCGTCGCAGTTACGACGTGCCACCGCCGCCGGTGGCCGTCGACAGCCCCGAGCACCCGCTCAACGATGCTCGCTACCGCTTGCTCCCGCCCGACGTGCTGCCCGCCAGCGAATGCCTCGCCGATGTCGTGCTGCGCGTGCTGCCCTACTGGTACGACGTCATCGCTCCGCAGTTGTTGGGCGGCCAGAACGTCCTCGTCACCGCGCACGGCAACTCGCTGCGCGCCCTCGTGATGCATCTCGAAGGTGTGTCACGCGACGACATCGCCGAACTCAACATCCCCACCGGCGTACCACGGCAGTACACGTTCGACGGCCGGTTGCGAGTCACGAGCGCCGAGTACCTCGGCGATCAGGAAGCGATCGCCGCGGCAGCTGCCGCAGTGGCCGCGCAGTCGAAGGCCTGACGTCGCGGCGCGTCGCCGAGTGGTGCGTCGTGCACGAGTTCACCAACCGGCTACGCTGCGGCCATGGCGAGCAAGAAGGCACATCTCGAGCACCTGCGCAACGCAAACCTGTT
>JANONE010000389.1:0-6741 GCA_031420675.1 Ilumatobacteraceae bacterium
CTCGACCGCCTCGCCCCCGCAACAGCGTCGGTCGCAAGGAGTACCGGAGCTCACTGATAGATGGCCTCCTCTTTCGCTGGATCCCGTGTGACATGTCTCATTGCGCCCAGCGGCGGGTATCGGCTGGCGGTGTCGAGTACCAGCGCCCGTGTTTCGCCGATTCTGCACCCGGCCACGACGGACGACACATCTCATGTCCGGTTGCGGTTCGGCTCTGATCAGGATCCCGGCATTCGACGCACGGGCAAGACGCGGTTCTCCTACCTCGACGATGTGACGGGTCGGACGCCGAGAAAGGCCGACCTCGACCGGATACGCGCGTTGGCGATTCCGCCGGCATGGACGCAGGTGTGGATCGCCGCTGATCCGCTCAGCCATCTGCAAGCGACCGGCCGCGATGCCCGTGGACGCAAGCAGTACCGATATCACCCTGCTTTCTCCTCCAGCCGGGCCGAGGACAAGTTCGCCGACCTCGTCTCGTTCGGCTTGAGCCTTACCGCGCTGCGCCGACGCGTCACTCGCGATCTGGCTCGCGCTGATTTGGGCAACGAGCGAGTGATCGCCACAGTGGTGCGCCTGATGGACATCACCAGCCTGCGTGTCGGCAATGCCGAATACGCACGGTCCAACGACTCGTTCGGTCTGACAACATTGCACAATCAGCACGTTGCCGTGCGCGGCTCGACGATTCGTCTGGCCTTCCGCGGCAAATCCGCGCACGAGTTCGACGTGCGCGTCGACAATGCCCGTTTGGCAAGGATCGTCCGCCGCTGTCAGCACCTGCCGGGCCAGCAGCTGTTCGAATATCGGGCCGAGGACGGCGCCGTGCGTCGGATCGGCTCGAACGACGTCAACTCATACCTTGCCGAACACGCCGGCGCCGGGGTGACGGCGAAGACCTTCCGCACTTGGAACGCAACCGTGCGCGCCGCTGATGGGTTGGCAGCCGCCAGCGAGCACTCCGACTCGCCAACGAAGCGAGTCCTGAACGAGGTGATCGACGCCGTCGCCGATCATTTGGGCAACACACGAGCCGTGTGCCGCACCAGCTACGTTCATCCCGCCGTCGTCGAGAGCTACGTGACGGGCACATTGTTGCCGAGTTGGCGGCGTCCGGTAGGCGCCAAACCCGCCGGCCTGACCGTGGTCGAACGCAAGGCGCTGCGCCTGCTCCGACGGGCGCCCACGGCCAGTCGATGACGGCCTGAGATCCACCTCGGCGACGTTTATCCGGCTGTGACGAGGGGTAGCTGAACAGCCGTCTCAAGAAAGGACAACCTCATGTCGACCGACGCATCAGTCACCAAACAACTCGTTGAAACGCTCGAAGACGGCAAGAACGGCTTCGCCAAAGGCGCCGAGAAGTTGGCTTCATCCAATCAGCCACAACTCTCCCAGACGTTCGCCCAGTACTCGCAACAGAGGGCCGGCTTTGCAGCCGAGCTCAACGCGATGGCAAAGTCGTATGGCGATGACGCCGAAGATTCTGGGACGCTCACCGCGGCTGTGCATCGCGGGTGGATGAGCTTGAAGGATGCCTTGTCGGGTGATGATCCCCAGGGAGTGCTGGATGTCGCGGCGCAAGGTGAAAGCCATGCGGTCACCGAATTCGAGAAGGCGCTCAAGGACGACATCTCCGACGGGCTCCGAGCCGTTGTCGAGCGCCAGTTCGCCGACATCCAAGCCGCCCACGCCGCCGTCAGCTCCATGCGTGCCGCCAATTCCTGAATCCTGCTGAGGCCACCGTGTGCGCAGGGGAGGGAGGTGCTCACCGTTGAGCACCTCCATCCCTTGCGACACAGGCGACGCGAACTTGGGAAGCGACCAGCCTACGATGGCCCGATGCTGCCCAAGCCTGTCGGTCGGCCGCCCGCGGCGGGCAGCCCGATCGCCGTGCCTGTGTGCCATCTCGGTGCCTGTCGGGCGGTCGGTAAACGAGAGAGCCACCCATGAGCCCGACCATTGTGCAACCGAGCCCGTGGGTCCTGGCCACGGAACCAACGAGCCTCGGCGACCCCACGAGCATGGTCACGCTCGTCGATGGCCAGACCTTCTGCCTCAGCGGACGTTCCGGCGACTTCAACAACAACCCGACACACGGCGTCTTCTTCGCCGACATGCGCGTGCTCAGCAAGGCACGGCTGCTGGTGGGCGGCGCCACGGTCGAGCCGCTGGCGGTAACCGTCGGCGATGCCAGCAGCGCCACCTTCGTCGGGCGTTCGCATGCCGTCGCTCCGTCCGACTCGCGGCTTCTCGTGGTTCGGCGCCGCAACCTGGGCTCGGTCTGGCACGAGCAGATCGAGCTGCGCAACACCGGCGCATCTGCCATCTCGACCGTCGTCGAGCTGGAGGTGGCCGCCGACTTCGCTGACGTGTTCTCGGTGAAAGAAGGCCGATCCGCAGTGGAGGGCAAGCACTCCTTGGAGGTGCGCAAGAACAGCCTTCTTTTCGGCTGGCGGCTGGGCGACGTGCGCCGTAAGGCGAAGCTGACCATCGAAGGGGCCGAGGCGGAGGCCTCGACCCGCGGGTTCGTGTGGACGGTGCACCTCGAACGCCACCAAGCCTGCGTCGTGCAGCTCGATCTCACCGTGGCCTTGGGTAGCAGCTGGATCGAGCGTCGTCACCACCACCCGAGCCTTCCGAATGCTATGGCCAGGAATCAACACTGGCTGGCATCGGTGCCCAAGTTGCGCACGGTGGACCGCAAGCTGAGCGCCGCCTACGACCGGTCCATCGCCGACATCGGCGCGTTGCGGTTGCACGACCCGACCGGCCGCCACCGCCCGGTGATCGCTGCCGGCGCGCCGTGGTACATGACCCTGTTCGGTCGCGACGCCCTGATCAGCGCGTACATGGCGTTGCCCATCGACCCATCGCTCGCGCTCGGGGTGCTGCAGGCGCTCGCCGAACTGCAGGGCGACTCCCTCGACTCCACCTCGGAGGAGGAGCCGGGACGCATCATGCACGAAACCCGCTACCTCGGCGTGGAGGCACCCACGCTCACCGGCGGCAGCACGTACTACGGGTCAGTGGATGCAACGCCGCTGTTCGTGGTGCTGCTCGGCGAACTGTCGCGCTGGGGCCTGCTCGAAGAGGTGCTGCTCGAGCTGCTGCCGCACGCCGACCGGGCGCTGGACTGGATGCGCGACTACGGCGACCGCGACGGTGATGGCTACCTCGAGTACTGCACCACCTCCGAACGCGGCTTGGTGAACCAGGGGTGGAAGGACTCCGGCGATGGCATCCGCTACCACGACGGTCGGGTGGCCACCGCACCGCTTGCGTTGTGCGAGGTGCAGGGCTACGCGTACGCCGCTTACCGGGCACGAGCCGCTATCGCCGCCCGGCTGGGCCGGGCCGACGAAGAGGCACACTACGAGGAGCTGGCGAAAGGGTTGAAGGAGCGATTCAACCGCGACTTCTGGCTGGAGGAGCACGGCTGGTACGCAGTGGCCCTCGGCCCCGACAAGGAGCCTGTCGACTCGCTGGCGTCGAACATGGGCCACTGCCTGTGGAGCGGCATCGTCGCCGAGGAACACGCCGCTACCGTTGCCAAACGACTGATGTCGCCGGCGATGTGGACCGGGTGGGGCATTCGCACGCTGGCCAGTGACGAGACCGCCTACGACCCGATGAGCTACCACTGCGGCACCGTGTGGCCTCACGATGGTGCGTTGTGCGCAGCGGGTCTGCGCGCCTACGGATTCGGAGCCGAGGCGCTCAAGGTCGCGCGTGGGCTGTTCGCGGCGTCCGATGCGTGGAACGGGCGGCTGCCCGAGCTGTTCTGCGGCCTCGACGTGGCCGACGTGGGGACACCGGTGCCGTTTCCCACGTCGTGTTCACCGCAGGCGTGGGCGGCAGCCACGCCGTTCCTGTTGTTGAGAACGATGTTGGGCATCGAGCCCGATCCCGATCTCGGGTTGACCCTCGACCCGATACCCGGGGCGATCGAGGACGACCTGTTCTTGCTGGGAGTCCGGCGCCTGGACCGCCGCTTCGACATCCGCATCGACGATGGCAACGCCTCGGTCGTGCAGTGGGCCGACGGCCGTGATGGTTGACGGCTGGGAGTTGGGTGATGGCTCACCCCGACGGGCGACGCGGCAGATGTCGTTGTAGCGCCTCGGCCACACCCAATCCGGCCGCAGCGGCAGTGAGTTGGACCCCCGACGCTCGGACCGCGTCGTCGGCGTTGGCCACGCCGACGGCAATCGTGGCGATCGCGAACATCGGCAGATCGTTGGCGGCGTCGCCGATTGCAATGATGGGCAGACGTTCCAGACCGAGGGCGGCCACCGCTGCGCGCAGCCCGGTGCCCTTGTCGCAGCCGAGCGGGGCGAGGGCGACGGAGCCCTTGTTGACGACGATATGGCGCTCGCTTCGCATCTGGTTGCGCACCTCGGTGACAAGGGTGAGGTACTCCGAGGGTGCACCGACGACGACGTGGCCCACGTCGAGTTCCGGCACGCCGGCAGCCTGCAGCGCGGCGACCAGAGCCTGTTCCACTGGTTCCGCGAGCAACGTCAGCTCGCCGGTCGCGACATTCACCATCACGCCACCCTCCTCGCACACGACCCGGTCGAACAGGCCGAGCACCGACGGCACCACCGCCGGGAGGCTCTCCCACCGCCGGCCGGTGACGATGATCAGTGAGTGCCCGTCGGCGCTGGCTTCGCCCAACGCGCGTGCAGCGGCGTCCGCCACCTTCTCGCCGTCGAACAAGGTCCCATCGACGTCGACCGCGATCAACATCTGTTGCACGGCGTTTTCATAGTCGGTGCCGACGTTCATGTCTTGTCGCCCCAGAAGGCGGGCACTGGTGACAGGTGGGCCGGTGCGCGAGGATTGCAAGCCGCCGCCGGTGCTCTCCACGGCGGCACGCCGGCACCTCGAGATGCTACGAAGGGGCACGATGTGGTCAGTGAACTGAGCGACGGGCACTGATGCGAGCACTTGTCGTCGCAGCCAATCGGCTCCCAGTGGAGATCGGCGCCGATGGAAAGGCCACCTCCAGCCCGGGCGGCCTCGCCTCGGCGTTGGCGACCGTGGCCACCGAAGGCTCCACCTGGGTCGGGTGGGCGGGTCCCGCAGCGGGGCGCCTCGACCCGTTCTCCCTCGGCCAGGCGCGCCTGTGCCCGGTCGCGTTGTCAGCCGGCGAAGAGGCCCGCTACTACCAGGGGTTCTCGAACTCGGTGTTGTGGCCGCTGTTTCACGGTCGCCTCCGGCGGGAGGAGATGAACAGGGCGTGGTGGCGCACGTACCGTGGCGTCAACGAACGCTTCGCGATCACCATCGCCCGCACCGCGCCACCGAACGCGACGGTGTGGGTGCACGATTACCACCTGCTGCTCGTGCCGAAGTTGTTGCGTGCGCGCCGCCCCGACGTGCGCATCGGGCTGTTCCTCCACATCCCGTTCCCGAACGCGCAGCTGTTCTCGATGCTGCCGTGGCGACAAGAGGTGCTGGCCGGCATGCTCGGCGCCGACCTGATCGGCTTCCAGGTGGCCGACGATGCCGCCAACTTCACCAGCACCACCGAACGGTTGCTGGAAACGAGCGTCGATGGCCACCGGCTGAAGTATGGGTCGCGCGTAGTGGAGGTGGATGCCTTCCCGATCTCGGTCGACTTCGCCCAATGGGACACCTTGGGCCACGACGCCGCAGTCGCGGCCACGGATCTCCGCGATGAGCTCGGCGTCGATTCGGTGCTCCTCGGCATCGACCGGCTCGACTACACCAAAGGCATCACGCAGCGCCTGCAGGCCTTCGACGAACTGCTCGACGAAGGGCGAATCGACCCGCAGCGGTGCACCTTCGTGCAGGTGGCCGTGCCCAGTCGCTCGGATGTGCAGGCCTACCAGGACGAGCGCGCGGAGGTGGAAGCGTTGGTTGATCGCATCAACTCGCTTCACCGTCGGCCAAACGGCTCGGGGCCGGTGAAGTACATCGAGTCCTCGTTCGACGACGCTGGGCTGGCCACCTGGTACCGGGCCGCCAACGCGCTCGTCGTCACTTCGCTGGCCGATGGCATGAACCTGGTCGCCAAGGAGTTCGTTGCCGCTCGCGGTGATCTCGATGGCGTCGTGGTGCTCAGCGAGTTCGCCGGCGCGGCGCAGGACCTCGATGGCGCCCTGATCATCAACCCCTACGACATCGATGCGATCAAGAAGGCACTTCTGGAGGCGCTGGCACTGCCGCTCGAGGAGCGCACAGCCCGGATGGAGGCGATGCGCGACACGGTGCGCCGCAACGACGTGCATCACTGGGCGCGGCACTTCCTGGAACGGCTGGAGGCGACGCCGGGCACCCGCCAACGGCACTCGCTGTGGGGTCTGGCGCCGATCACCCGTCTCGCCATGCGTAAGCCGCCGAAACGCGTGTAGGCGAACGAGGAGCACGCGCATGCGCATCGCCATCATCGCCCCAACGTGGCTTCCGATCCCGGCGCCGGCGTACGGCGGCACCGAGACCGTGGTCGACGGGTTGGCGCGCGGATTGCATGCGGCCGGCCACGAGGTGCTGCTGGTGTGCCACCCCGATTCCACCTGCCCGGTGCCACGCGCGTCGGTGGTGTCCGCAGAGGACACCGTACGCATGGGACGCGCGAGCATCGAGCTGGAGCACGCGATCGGGGCGTACGAACTTGCCAAGGGGTGCGCTGTCGTGCACGACCACACGTTGGCGGGCCCCGTCTACTCTGCACGCTTCCCGCGGCTGCCCGTGGTGGCCACCAACCACATG
>JANONE010000390.1:0-2575 GCA_031420675.1 Ilumatobacteraceae bacterium
CGCCGACAACAGCCGACACAGCTCGCCATGGGCTGCGACCGTCTACCAACGCGCCAGAGACCGCGGCTGCGACCACCCCCACGCCGTGCGCATACTCGCCAGAGCATGGGTACGCGTCATCTGGCGATGCTGGACCGACGGAGCCGCCTACGACCCCGAACGCCACGGCGGAGCACAACAAATCGCCACCGCCGAAGCCGCCTAAAGAAGAAGGGGTTGACATAGAGGGTGTCATGAGCGAAGCCCCCGACCACTCGGCCGAGTGAGCGCCAGCGAGCCGGGCGACGATGGGGTGCGGGGGCGCAGCCCCCGAGTAAGGGTGGTCATGAGCGAACGCTACTCAGCGGTCGTCCTCTCCAGCACCTTCGGTCGGGAAGCGCGGTGACCCGTCGTTGAGCACCGAGCGCCGGCGACCGAACCGGGCGGCGAAGTCGAGCGCGCTCTCGCGGTTCGTGTCGGTGGCCGCCGCCAGTTCGCGCAGACGCTGCAGCTTGTCGCGTCGGTGGATGCTGAACGGCCCCACGCGCAGCGACGCGTAGAGGATGCCGCCGATGACGGTGGGCAACCAGTACTGACCGATGCGGTAGCTGGCCACGCCGAGCGTGGCGACAGTCTTGGGCACACCGAAGGCTGCAAGTTGCAAGGCGTACGCAGCCTCCACGATGCCGAGGCCGCCGGGCATGATCGGGATGATCTGCATCACGTTGACGAGACCGAAGCAGATGACGAGCGCGTCGGGATCGAGCGACACACCGAAGGCGCGCAGGAACACCCAGAGCGAGGCGGCGTCCAACAGCCAGTTCGCCGCCGCCCAGCCGCCCACGCGGACCAGCAACTGGCGATCGGTGGCGAGGTCTTCCAGGCGGCCGGCAACCTGGCGGACCGCAGCGCCGGCGCGATCCTCGTTGAGGTGCAGCCTGGAGGCGAGCCAGCGCAGTACCCGCTCGGCGCGCCCCTGCCCATCCATCAGACCCAGCACGAGCACTGCCGCGATCAACATCACGATGATGCCGGCCACCGCGGCCAGGCCGTAGCCCTTGTTGACTCCACGAATCGGGATCGACACGATGAGACCGACCCACAGCAGCAGGTTCAGCACCACCGCCGAGCCGAGACCGGCAGTCGCCAACGCAAAGCCGGCGCTGGGCCCGTCGACACCCGACAACGTCATCAATCGGTAGCCGAGGGCGGGACCTGCGGCGCTGCCACCGGGCACGATGTTCGACAGGGCTTTGGTGCTCATCTGGATTCGGAACAGTCGCCACCGCGTGATCTGGTGGCCGGCCTCGCCGAGCGCCGCCTTGGTGAGCAGCGAGTAGCAGTACAGCGCGGACATCTGGAGCAACAGCCCGACGATGAGCAGCAGCGGATTCACCGACCGCAGCTCGTCCATCGCCTTGCGGAAGTCGGGCAGCAGCGGCAACACAATGTAGTTGACGATCAGCAGGAAGGCGACCAGCTTCAAGCTCAGGCGAAGCGGTCGAAAGCGATGCGGGCGCGGCGGGCCACCCGTGTCGTCCAAGGAGACACGGGGCAACTCGCCGGTGAGGGGGCCCACAGAGTCCATCGCCACCCCACATTGCTAGCCGATCCGGCCGGCCAGATGTCGTCTCGTCGGCTACGCAGCGGCGTGGAAGATGTCACGCAGCCGTTCGTCGACGATCTCGCGCTGCGCCGACGGGGTCTTGCCGAGGTGCACGACGACCAACTCCCGGTCCGGCAGCACCACCGTGTACTGACCCTCGTAGCCGTGGCAGGCCAAGCTGCCTGCGAAGTCGGGCCACATCCACCACTGGGCGCCGTAGTCGTACGCGGTGTCGGGGTCGTGGGCCGTGAACGTGCCGGCGTGGGCGGCCCAGCCGGCGGGCAGCACTCGGGTGCCATCGACGAGGCCGTCGTTGCGGTACAGCTCGCCGAAGCGAGCGAAGTCGCGAGCCGTCGCATACACGTAGCTGGAGCCGACGAACGTGCCTGCCGGGTCGAACTTCGGGATCGCCGAGTGCATGCCGGCCGGACCGAAGAGGCGCTCGCGCAGGAAGGCCTCCATGCCGGCGGCGCCGCGCTGCACGATGTCGCCCACGATGCGGCTGATGATGTTGGTGGTGCCGCTGGAGTAGTTCCAGCACTCGCCCGGCTCGTGGATCAACGGTAGGCCGGCCGCGTAGGCGGCCACGTCGTCCTTGCCGCTGCCGTAGAGCATCTCCAGGCAGTGGCTCACCGAGTCGTCGACGTAGTCCTCCACGAACTCCAAGCCCGAGCGCATGTTCAGCAATTGCTGCAGGGTGATCGCACCCTTCGCTGTGCCCCGCCACTGCGGAACGGGCGCCGGCGTGTCGAGCTGCAGCAGTCCTTCGCCGACGAGGATGCCCACCGCTGCGTGGGTGATGCTCTTGGCCATGCTCCACGAGACCAGCGTGGTCTCGGCGGTCACAGCACCACCGGGGCCGAACAACGTGTCGGGCTGGTGGCCGTACCGCTCATGGACCACCTCGCCCGATTGCATCACCACCAGCGCCAGCGACAGCCCGTGCGGCGCATCCGCAGCGAACAGCGCGTCGCCAGCACGTTGGACGGC
>JANONE010000391.1:0-4980 GCA_031420675.1 Ilumatobacteraceae bacterium
AGCGTGGTCGGTCGGTGGTACTCGATGACGGTGCTCATGTGGATGTGACCTCGCGACCATTCGGTCGCTACCGGACCCTACCACTCCGTTCTGGTGGGGATCCTGGGGCCTCATGCTGTCGTCCGGCAGGCGATGTTCGGGTCGTGCACGGCTCGGGCGGCAACAACGCCGCTGGCTATTCGCTGCAGTGCCGGTGTATGCGGACGACGTTCGTGCACGTCGGGGCGAGCGGGGGTAGTGGTTGCCGGCACACGGTAACTGTGGTTTCCAGCCCGGTAACCCACGTTACCGAAGCAGCGAAAGGAGCCCCAGCCCCCTCGCCGACCACAGCGAGTGACGCCCGCCTACCAAGTCTGCAGATCTGTGTCGATGTCGAGAGCGACATCGAGGTTGGGGCTCGAGTTGGTCAGCCGTCCGATGCTGAGCAGGTCGACGCCGGTGGCTGCGATCGCCGCTGCGGTCTCGGGTCGAATGCCGCCGGAAGCCTCGACCAGGATGCGCCGTCCACCGGCTTGCTCCGTTTCCCGCACGCGTTGCACGCCGGCGCGGAGATCGCTCGGGCTGAAGTTGTCGAGGAGCACGGCGTCGATGGCGAGGCGAAGTGCTTCCTCGAGCTGTTCCAACGTGTCGACTTCCACCTCGATCTTCACCAGGTGGCCGACGCGCGTGCGCACCATTTCGACAGCGGCGGTGACCCCTCCTGCCACGGCGATGTGGTTGTCCTTGACGAGCACCGCATCGTCGAGCCCGAAGCGGTGGTTCGAGCCGCCACCCATTCGTACCGCCCACTTTTCGAGGGCTCGTAGTCCCGGTGTGGTCTTGCGCGTGTCGACCACTGCTACCCCGAATGGGGCGACGACGTCGACCACCGCCCGCGTCGCCGAGGCGATGCCCGAGAAATGCCCGAGCACGTTGAGGCTCGTCCGTTCGGCCGTGAGCACTGCCCTGGCCGGGCCGGCCACGGTGGCCAGAACCTGCCCTGCGTGAATGCGCGCGCCGTCGTTGGTCAGCGGGTGAACGTTCACGGCCGGGTCGTACAGGGTGAAGGCGCGCGCTGCCATCGCAAGCCCCGCCACGACGCCATCCTCTCGCGCCACGATCGCAGCCGTCGCGGTGGCGTCGGCGGAGAGGATCGAATCGGTCGTGATGTCGCCGGCGCGACCAAGATCCTCCAGCAGCCACGCCCTCAGCTGCGGTTCCCACATCAAGGGGTTCATACGGTCACCGCTTCCTTGTCGGCGATCGGATCGAATGAGATGACCACCTGACCATCGACCAGGCGCACGTCGAGATGCCCCGACCAGCCACGGTCGGTATGCGGAAAGTCGGCTCGCTGGTGTGCGCCGCGGCTCTCCGTTCGGGCGAGTGCGGCGCGTGCCGTCAGCCGCGCCACCAGGAGCAGGTTGCAGGTCTCGGGGTCGAGTCCTGGACGGTCGAGGTCGTCGAGGAGGCGAATCGCCTCGCTCAATCCGTCGTTGTCGCGGACCAGTCCGACCTGTCGCCACATGATGCGACGAAGTGACGCCGCGGTCGCTCCTGCGCGCGTCGTGCTGTGATGACGGTCGATTGGTGGTGGTGGCGACGCCGGTGGCAGTGGATTCTCGACGGCGTACGCGGCCGCGGCGACGCCGGCCCGGGCACCGAAGACGAGCCCTTCGAGCAGGCTGTTGCTCGCCAGGCGGTTTGCGCCATGAACACCGGTGGCCGCCACCTCGCCGGCGGCGAAGAGGCCGTCGATGTCGGTGCGCCCATCGAGAGCAGTGGCCACGCCGCCCATGTGGTAATGCGCCGCCGGACTGACAGGGATGGGTTGCGTTCTGGGATCGAACCCATGAAGTCGGCAGGCACCGAAGACCGTGGGGAAGCGCTCCGGGAAGTGCGCGCCGATGGAGGTGGCGTCGAGGTACACGTCGTGGCCGTCGAGCCGGTGTTGTGCGATTGCGCGGGCGACGACGTCGCGCGGTGCGAGGTCGCCGTCGGGGTGCGAGTCGGTCGTGAACCGGCGCCCCGCCTCGTCGATCAGCACCGCCCCCTCGCCGCGCAGCGCCTCGGTGACCAGAGGCAGCGGGTCGGCGCCGGGAGCCGCCAGGGCGGTGGGGTGGAACTGCACGAACTCCAGGTCGCGCAGCGTGGCGCCGACCCGCGCTGCCAATGCGATCCCGTCGGCGGTGGCCTCGACAGGATTGGTCGTCACTTCGAACAGCTGGCCGCTCCCTCCGGTGGCGAGCACCACGGCGCCCGCCTGGTGCAGTGTGGTCAGCCCATCGGTGTCGGTGGTGAAGGCGCCGGCGACGCGGCCATCGACCATGTGCAGATCGACGACGGTGGCGCGCTCGACGAGGCGGATCATGGGGTTGGAACGGACGGCACGCCCGAGAGCCTTGAGGATCTCCGCCCCGGTCGCATCCGCCGAATGGAGCACTCGTCGTACCGAGTGGGCCGCCTCGCGGGCGAGTGCCAGCGCTCCGTCCTGGGTTCGGTCGAACCTCGCCCCAAGGGCGAGCAGCGCATGGGCACGATCCGGCCCTTCGCTGGTCAGGACTCCCACGGCCTCGTGATCGTTGAGCCCGGCTCCCGCCGCAAGCGTGTCGCGAGCGTGGAGAGCGGGTGAGTCGGCGGCGCCGATTGCTGCTGCAACGCCGCCTTGAGCGTGGGCGGAGTTGCCGCCGAAGAGGTCTGTCTTGGTCAGCAGCGTCACGCGAGCTGGTGCGGCGGCGAATGCTGCCGACAGTCCAGCCACACCGGCGCCGATCACGAGTACGTCCGTCGTCGACACGAGGCGGCTCATCGCACCGCCTCCGGGTTCGCCCGCACGCCGTGTCCGATCGCGAGCATTCGGTCGAGCGCCCGCCGCGCACCGTCGATGACGGCCGGCGCAATGTGCACTTCGTGCCGCATCCCGGCCAGTGCGTCCCGGATGCCATGGAGCGTGATTCGCTTCATGTGCGGGCACAGGTTGCACGGTCGCACCCACTCCACTTGCGGGTGGATCACAGCCAGGTTGTCGGCCATCGAGCATTCGCTGATCAGTGCCACCCGACGAGGGCGGGATGTGGCGATCCAGTCGGCGATGGCACTGGTCGACCCGACGAAGTCGGCCTCCTTCGTGACGTCCGTGGGACACTCGGGATGGGCCACGATCGCGACCCCGTCAGGGTGCAGGTGGCGCACCTCACGCAGTTGTTCACCCGTGAATCGCTCGTGCACCTCACATGCGCCCGGCGCCCACGAGATGATCTCGACGTCGGTCTGGCGGGAGACATTGGCGGCGAGGAAGCGGTCGGGCAGGAACAGTACGCGCGGGGCACGCAGCGCTTCCACGACTTCAACAGCATTCGCCGACGTGCAACACACGTCGCCGGCGGCCTTCACCTCGGCGGTGGTGTTCACGTAGGTCACGATCGGCACCCCTGGGTTGGCGGCACGGAGCGCCTCGACATCGGCCGCCGTGATCGAGCTCGCCAGGCTGCACCCGGCGCGCAGATCGGGGATCAGCACTGTCTTCTCCGGCGACAGGATCTTCGCGGTTTCGGCCATGAAGTGCACGCCTGCCATCACGATCACATCGGCGTCGATGCGGCTGCCCGCCCGTGCGAGGGCGAGGCTGTCGCCCCCAACGTCGGCGACGGTGTGGAAGATGTCCGGCGTCATGTAGTTGTGCGCGAGCACCACGGCGTTGCGGGCTCGTTTCAGGTCCTCGATCTCGTCGACGAGCGGTTGGATCGCAGCCCGTTCCTCGTCGGGCAGGCCTCTTGACGTCATGATCCTGCTCCATTCTGCTCATAAAGAGCATAAATGAACTCGACATGAGTATAAGTCGCACGCCCGGCATACGACACCCTCAGATCCTGCCGTGCGGTCGTCAGCGGCGGCCGGGTAGGTGCATCCCGGGCGCGGGCCTTTCGCGCAGCACCTCACGCCGGAATCTGAACAGCTCGGCCGGGCGACCTCCCGTGTCGTCCGAGCGGGAACCCGTGCCCTCCACCAGACCGGCATTCTCCACCAGCCGACGAAAGTTCTGCTTGTGCAGCGTGACGCCGACCAGTGCCTCCACCACGTGCTGCAGAGCGGAGAGGGTGAAGGTCGCAGGCATCAGCTCGAACACCACGGGGCGATAGGTGAGCTTGCCTCTGGCTCGCCCGAGCGCGCTGGCGAGGATGCGTCGGTGATCGAGTGCAGCGGGGGTTCCCCACACCTCTTGATCCTTGGCTGACCCGCCCGACTCGGGGAGCAGGCCGGCCTCGAACAGGCACTCGTAGCGCTCGAGGCTGCGCACGGGATCCCACCCGGCGCCGGCGATCGACCAGCACAGGTCGGCGCGTTCGAGCCTCGCAGCCTTCTCCTTCACGCTCGCACCCCGGTCGGACCAGGCCGTGATCGCGGACCGGATCTCGTCCGTCGCCGATGGCGACACTTCGGCACGCCGGTCCTCCCAGGGGGCGAGGCTGTACATGTCTATCCAACGCGCTTTGGAAGCGTCGCTGGGTGTCGCCATGTCCTGCACGAACGCCAAGTACGCGATGGACAGTCGTCGCTCGCCGGCCGCCGCCTGCGGGTCGCGGTCGATGTCACCGAACGTGTAGAGCTGCTCGACGAACCCGAGGGGCACACCCGTGAGCTGGATGCCCCAACGCGCCATGGCCCGGTCGAGGGTGCGGTCTAGGGCAGGGTCGAGCGTGCCCGAAGGCAGCGCCGGACGGCCATCGCGCTCGACCATGAGCACGTGCGGCCGACGTTCGCGGATGGCCTCGATGACCGCACTCAACTCGACGACGACTGCGACCGCGGTGGGCGTTGCAGATGGGCCGGCGCGTTCAGAACGGCCGCGCGTCGAGCGGGAGCGAGGTGCGGTGTCGATGTCCCTATCGTGCCAGGCAGCTTCGACCGGCCGCGACCGCAACCTAGGAGTTTCCCCAGTTCAGCCCCGAACGGGTATCGCCCGGCGCCCTGCAGCGGTCATATTGCACGAGCGGGACGGGT
>JANONE010000392.1:0-2191 GCA_031420675.1 Ilumatobacteraceae bacterium
CACATCGAACATTCTCCCATCTGCAAATGTGTGGATACACAGCACTCCGTCCGGCGTGCACCCCTTTCTCGGCAGAACCAGAAAGAGACTTGAGAGGATTCACATCGAATCCAGAACAACGGACGGACGACTTTGTCCGTGTACGCGCTGGTGGTTGTCATCGGCATTGCGACGGAAACCAACGGGATCTCGAGCGGTGCGGCTCCAGGCACGTACGTGATCTTCATCTTGCCGCGTGTCTCAGTGATCGTCGCGATGTGCTCGCAAGTTGCTGCCGGCGAGAGGTCGCCGCGACCCAAGCAGCGGCCACACGCGGCGCTCTTGTGAAATCCGGCTCTCCGCCCGTTTCCGTGGGTGTGTAGCTGACCATCCGCGGGTGCACCCCGTTGCCCGGCTTGGCTTTCCGGCTATCTGAGGCTGGTTGGCGAAGGTGAGGGCAACGGGGTGCTGGGCAAGAGGGTATTGGCGCGGTTGGTGGGTGTCGATCATCGGGTGGTGATCGAGGGTGCGGCGCATGATCCGGGGTTGGACGCGATCGTGGTGCGATGCCGTGTCAGGCGTATGAAGCGGTTGCGGTGCGGGCGTTGCGGTCGCCGGTCGGGTCGCTATGACGCCGGTGAGGGCCGGCGTCGGTGGCGGGCGTTGGATGCTGGCACGGTGCGGGTGTTCGTCGAGGCTGACGCGCCGCGGGTGAAGTGTCGTGAGCATGGTGTGACGGTGGCGGTGGTGCCGTGGGCGCGTCATGATGCCCGCCACACGCGGGCGTTCGATGACACGGTGGCGTGGTTGGTGACGCATACCTCCAAGACAGCGGTGGTCGAGTTGCTTCGGGTGTCGTGGCGCACTGTCGGTGCGATCGCCGCCCGTGTCGTCGCGGACGCCAGGGCGGCACGTGACCCGTTCGATGGGTTGTCCCGGATCGGGATCGATGAGATCTCGTATCGGCGCGGTCACAAGTACCTGATGGTCGTTGTCGATCACGACAGCGGCCGGCTGGTGTGGGCGGCGGAGGGCCACGACCGCAAGACGTTGCAGAAGTTCTTCGACCTTCTCGGCCCGGAGCGTTGCGCCAAGATCCGCCTGGTCAGCGCCGACGCAGCCGAGTGGATCGGTGACTGCGCAACCGACGCCTGCGAGCACGCGACGCTGTGCCTGGATCCGTTTCACATCGTTCGTTGGGCCACCCAGGCCCTCGATGTCGTGCGACGTTGGACATGGAACCTGTTGCGCCAGCTCGGTGTCCACAGCCAGGCCGCGCAACTGAAGGGCTGCCGCTACGCGCTGTGGAAGAACCCGCAAGACCTCACCGCCCGCCAGAAGATCAAGCTCGCCTGGATCGCCCGCCACAACCACACCCTCTACCAACTCTCCCCATCTCCCACGACCTGACCGGCGGGTTGCGTTGGCGTCGAGTTGATAGCACAATGCAAGCATGCCGAATGTATTGGTACGTGACCTGCCCGACGAGATTCACGCTGGGTTGCAGCGCCGGGCCGAGGCTGCAGGCCAGTCACTCCAGCAGTTCCTCGCGTGTGAATTGACCCGACTAGCGACCACACCAACACTGAACGACGTGCTCGAAAGGATCGGTCGACGACGGGGAGGCAGCGTCGGTTTCGACACCGCTGTCCGCGACCTGGATGACGAGCGCCGGCATTGATCGTCATCGCTGCGTCGATCTTGGCCAACGCGGTCGGAGACGACAGCCAAGCCGGCCGCATTGCTCGCGCCAGACTCTTCGCCGCCGCCGAGACCTCAGCGCCAGATCTGGTCGACGTGGAGACGGTGTCGGTGCTCCGCAAACGATGGCTTGCCGGCGACCTCACAGCTCGCCGGTTCCGCTCGGCAATCGATGATCTGCTTGCACTCCCGCTGGTGCGAGTTCCGACCGGCCCTCTGATGCCTCGGGCGTACGAACTCAGAGCGAACGTCACCGCATACGATGCCGCCTACATCGCGCTCGCTGAGGGACTGGCGTGCACACTCGTCACGGCCGACGCCAGACTGGCGAGGGCACCGGGAATTCGGTGCACCGTCGAGATACTGCGGAACTGAGGCCGTACATGTCTCACGGATTATCAATCCGGCTGATGCCCCACCGTGTCACTTCGCGTTGCGGCTTGACTATGCCTCGTCACGCTTCAGCCACGTCTCATCTAGCGCATCCGGTAAACGTCAGACCGATGGTCGA
>JANONE010000393.1:0-2154 GCA_031420675.1 Ilumatobacteraceae bacterium
GCAGTGGCAGCTGTATGACCAGCTGGGTGACGAGGGCCTTGGTCAAGCCCCCGATGTTCTGCACACCTCTCGGTGCCGCGCCCTGCCCGCCATATGCGTTGTAACCCGGCGGGGGCGCCTTGTTGGGCGGGGGTGGGGGCGGGGGGGGGGGGGGGGGGCGGCATGTCCGACATGGGAACACCCTACGCGTGGCGGCAGCTCCACAACCGGGTGCACACTGTGCCGATGGGATTCTTCGACCGCAATCGCAACGAGTTGGTCGCCAAGGGGTACGACCGTGACCGGCTCCCGAAGGGGCAGTACCTCACCGATCGCTTCCCCGTGCTGCACGTGGGCGACGTGCCCTCGTACGGGCCTCGCGAGTGGGACCTAACCATCACCGGCCTCGTTGATGCGCCGTTCACCATCGGGCTCGACGAGTTGCAGGAGATGCCGTCGGTGACGCTCACCTGCGACATCCACTGCGTCACCAAGTGGAGCAAGTTCGACACCTCGTGGACAGGTGTGCGCGTGCGCGACCTGCTCGCTCGTGCCGGGGTGCAGCCCGCGGCACAGTACGTGATGGAGCACGCCGAGTACGGCTACACCACCAACCTGCCGCTCGCCGACATCACCACCGACGAGGCCATCGTGGCGTATGCGTTCGAGGGCGAGGAGATCGAGCCGATCCACGGCGGCCCGGTGCGCATCGTCGTGCCCCACCTGTACTTCTGGAAGAGCGCCAAGTGGGTCCGCACCCTGGAGTTGCGCGACGACGATCAGGCCGGATTCTGGGAACGCAACGGCTACCACATGTACGGCGACCCGTGGGGTGGTTCAGGCAACGGTCAGCGTCACTGGGGCGACTGAGCCTCAGCGCGGAGTGATCTTCTTCATCACCGACGAGAACGTGAAGATCGGCTTGTCGGCCTGCTCCAACTGTCCGTGCACGAAGACGAGCGACTTCGTGTCGCGCACGATCCGCCCCGTCGCGTAGATCGGTGAGCCGACGACCCCTGCGCCCACGAATTCACTGTTCAAGGTGACGGTCACGGCGAACTGGCCGCTCAACGTCATGTAGAGGAGCGCGCCGATCGCGGCGTCGGCGAACGACATGAGCGCGCCGCCGTGCACGATTCCACCGCCGTTCGCGTGCTTCGCCTCGGGTTCGAACGCCCCGCGAGGGCTTCCGTCCTCTGCGGTGTGGAAGTAGTAGGGCCCGACCATGTCCTCGTAGGGATCGCCGACCCAGGTCTGCCAGCCAGCGAACGGGCCGTCTCCCACGGTTTGCCAGCCATCGGTCCTACTGCCAGAAGTCATGGCGGAACCGTACACGTCGTTCAAACCGGACTCGACCGAGCAAGTCGGTCCTGAGTCGGCGAGTTATCCGCCGTACGGCGACCCGTTCCTCGAGCAGCGCCACCGCGGCGACTGACCCGACTGGGCCGGCGGCGCCTCCTCCTCTCGCTGTCAGTTCACCTTGAGGGCGGAACTGAAGATCTTCTTCGGCTTCAACTCGGTGGCGATGCGGCGGGCCATCTCCTGGAAGGACTGGGCAAGCTCGCTGCTCGGGTCGGCGACGGTGATCGGGTTGCCGTTGTCGCCGCCCTCACGGAGCTGCTGCACGAGCGGCAGCTTCCCGAGTAGTGGCACACCCAGGTCGTCGGCAAGGGCCTGGCCGCCACCGCTGCCGAAGATCTCGTAGCGCTTGCCGTCATCGCCGGTGAACCAACTCATGTTCTCGATGATGCCCTTCACCGGCAGGTTCAACTTGGCCGCCATCGCAGCGGAGAGCGCGGCCACCTTCTGCGCCGCCGGCTGCGGGGTGGTGACCACGTACACCTCGGCGCGCGGCAGGTACTGGCTGAGGCTGAGCGCGATGTCGCCGGTGCCGGGCGGCATGTCGATGAGCAAGAAGTCGGGCTCGTCCCAGAACACATCGGCCAGGAACTGCTCGAGCGCCTTGTGCAGCATCGGGCCACGCCAGATGACAGCCTGGCCCTCGGGCACGAAATAACCGATGGAGATGCAACGCACGCCGTGGTTCTCCGGCGGAATCAGCATGTCGTCGATGACTACCGGGTCGCGGTCGGTGCCCAGCATGCGCGGCACGGAATAGCCGTAAATGTCGGCGTCGACGATGCCCACGCTGTAACCCTGGCTGGCCAAGGCGAC
>JANONE010000394.1:0-11257 GCA_031420675.1 Ilumatobacteraceae bacterium
GTTCGCCGCCCACGCCAGCGACCAGAGCAAGTCGCGTCGCAGTGACGACACGGTGATGCCGGCGAGTGACCACACCACCGCCACCACGGCCAGGAACAGCAGGCTCGCTGGCATCAGTCGGCGAATGCGCGAAGCCCAGAAACGCCGCAACCGAACCGTTGCCCCGTGCTCGATCTCGGCGAGCAGCCTCCAGGTGATCAGCCAACCCGACACGACGAAGAAGACATCGACGCCAAGGATTCCCCCCGGCAGGTGCCCGAGGTGGAAGGCCACCACGAGCGCGACGGCGACGGCGCGAAGCCCGTCGAGCGCCGGCCGGTAGCTGGTGGCGGGCCCGGACGACGACCGAGCCGGCGATGTCGTGGACGACCTGCCGCCCTTAGCACCGAACCCAGCCATCGAGAGCGACGGTAGCAGCGCGGTCCGCGCGTCGTCCGCTGGAGGGGATGCCCACGAGTGTGGCGTTCTGGGGGGAGGGGCTGTCTTTAGTCACGGAATGACTATTGTGTCCCGCATGTGCAGGACACGCCCGCTCCTTTCAATTGCCGTCCTGTTGGGCCTCATCGGTGCCTCGTGTGGTTCGGATGAGTCCGGCTCGGCGGCGACGACCGAGCACGCTGCCGGCTCGCCGACGGTGTCGGGTCAGGTGGTGGTGTTCGCAGCGTCCTCGTTGACGGAAGCGTTCCAAGAGATCGGTGATGCGTTCATGGCGGCGAACCCGGACGCCAACGTGACGTTCAACTTCGCAGGGTCCGGCGACCTGGTCACGCAGATCACCGAGGGCGCCCCCGCAGACGTGTTCGTGTCGGCCGATGACTCGAGCATGACGAAGCTGACCGACGCCGACCACAACGCCGGCGATCCGGTCAGGATCGCGAAGAACACCTTCGCGATCATCGTCGAGAAGGGCAATCCGAAGGGCATCGGTGGGCTTGCAGACCTGGCCGACCCGGATCTGATCGTGGTGCTGTGCGCCGACACCGTCCCGTGCGGGAAGGGCGCAGCGAAGGTCCTCGAGAACGCGGGCGTGACCGTGGCCCCGAAGAGCCTGGAGGACAAGGTGAAGGGTGTTGTCACAAAGGTGACGGCTGGTGAGGCCGATGCCGGCATCGTTTTCGTGACTGACGTCGAGGCCACCGGTGACGACGCCGCCGGTGTGGCGATCCCCGCCGACGTCAACGTGATCAGCAACTATTCGGCCGTGATCACCAAGGAAGCCCCGAGCGCCCTGGCCGCACGGGCCCTTCTCGACTTCGTCGCGAGCGACGCCGGTCAGGCGATCCTCGCCGAGTACGGGTTCCTCGCACCGTGAGTTGGCGGTGCCTGGTCCGGTCGGGGTGAGGTGCCACCATGGTGAGCGTGGGCAGAACTACTGAACAGCAACTCCTGCTCGGAGAATGGGCCTGCCTGGGCATCCTCTACTCGGCACCCACGCACGGCTTCGCGATCGCAGCACGGCTGACGCCCAACGGCGACGTCGGACGCGTGTGGTCTTTGTCGCGGCCGCTCACCTACCGGTCGCTCGAGCAACTCGCCATCCGCGGCTACGTCCACCCTGTCGGCGAGGAACCCGGCATCGCAGGTGGCAACCGCACCATCCTCGCTACCACCCGCACCGGCCGAATACAGCTGCACAAGTGGCTTGCCACCCCTGTGGCACACCTACGCGACCTGCGCAGCGAGCTGCTGCTGAAGCTGATCATCGCCGACCACTGCGGCATCGACATCGGTCCGATGCTCGAACAACAACGCGCCCACGTCGCCCAGATGGCCGAGGCGATGGGCGACCAGATCGACGACACCGATGCCGACGACGTGGTCGCGCTGTGGCGCACCGAATCCTCGCAGGCAGCCCTGCGCTTCCTCGATCGTCTCCCGGTCGCCAAACCCTGAGCGGATGCCTTTCGGCCCTTGCGGAAGGGGCCGGTGCACGCCAGGGTGAAGCCGAGGGAGGTCGACTTCGTGAAGACCGCAACTGGACCACTACTGATGCCATTGGCGCATGACGCCCACCTACTGCGGCCGCTGCTCGACAGGTTCGAGGCCGAACCCGGCAGCGTGCTGGCCTCCATTCGCGAGGGTGATCACTTCGTCGATGTGACGGTGAAGAAAGTGTTCGAGTCGGTGTGGCGCGTGGCCAAGGGCTTGGTCGCATCCGGCGTCGCCCCCGGCGACCGTGTCGCTCTGATGTCGCACACCCGGCTCGAATGGATGATCCTCGATTACGCCATCCTCGCGGCAGGCGCGGTGACGGTACCGATCTACGACTCGTCCTCGGCAGAGCAGATCCAGTGGATCATCGGCGACAGCGAGGCAGTGATGTTCGTGGTCGAGACGCCGGCGATGCTCGCCACCTTCGAAGGGGTCCGGGCCGCCGTGCCGACGTGCCGACGAGTGCTCACCATCGACACTGGCGCGATCAAGGAGTTGGAGCGCCTCGGGGCTGATGTGCCCGACTCGTCCATCGAGGAGCGGATCGCCACACTCGACATCGACTCCATCGCAACGATCATCTACACGTCGGGTACCACGGGGCGCCCGAAGGGTTGCGTCCTGTCGCACGGCAATCTGCGCAACAATGCCGCTCAGGCGTTCGACGCGCTCGGTGGTGAGGTGCGGCCCGACGACACCGGCCTGCTGTTCCTGCCACTCGCGCACGCCCTCACCAAGGGCAATGCGCTGTTCGACACCGAGGCGGGGATCGCGATCGGTTTCGCGACGGACATCGCCCACTTGGCCGAGGAGCTGCAGCTGCATCGACCAACGACCATGGCTGCGGTGCCGAGGATCTTCGAGAAGGTGTACAACGCGTCCAGCCACAAGGCGCACAGCGAGCGCAAGGGCCCAATCTTCGACCATGCCGTTGCAGTTGCAATCCGGTGGTCACGCGAACGCACGAAGGGCCGTGTGTGGCCGTGGACCGCAGCCGAGCACCTACTCTTCGACCGCCTCGTGTACCGCAAGATCCGTCACGCGTTCGGTGGCCGTCTGCGGCTCTGCTTCAGCGGTGGAGGGCCACTGGGCGAGAGGCTCACCCACTTCTTCGCCGGTGCCGGATTGCACATCTACGAGGGCTACGGCCTCACCGAGACGAGCCCGATGCTCACCATCGCCCGACCTGGAGCATGGAAGCCGGGCACAGTCGGTCGGCCGCTCGCGGGCACTTCGATCATGATCGCCGGCGATGGTGAGATCCTGGCCAAGGGCCCGCAGGTTTTTCAGGGGTACTGGCGCAACGATCGCGCCACCGCGGAGGTGTTCGATCGTGATGGTTGGTTCCGCACCGGTGACATCGGCGAACTCGACGCCGAGGGCTATCTGCGCATCACCGGCCGCAAGAAGGAGCTCATCGTCACCGCCGCCGGCAAGAACGTCGCGCCGGCGCCGCTGGAGGATCGCCTTCGGGCCCACGAGTTGATCAGCCAAGCGGTGATCGTCGGCGATGCGCGTCCCTTCATTGCCGCCCTGATCGCCATCGACGAGATGGCGGCTTCCAACTGGGCAACCAGGAAGGGCCTTGCCGGGGAACCGTTTGCGGACCTGCTGAACTCCGAGGAACTCAAGGCTGCGGTCCAGCGAGCGGTCGATGATGCCAACGCGTCGGTGTCGAGAGCGGAGTCCATACGCAGCTTCGTCGTCCTTCCACGCGACCTCACCATCGAGTCCGGCGAGCTGACGGCGACACTCAAAGTCCGCCGAGCGGTGGTCGAGAAGGCCTACGCCGTTCAGATCGACCGCATCTACGCGGGGTGACGCCGTGCACGGACCGACTGCAGACGCGCCACGCGACCCACCGGGCGAGGAGGCGCGCGACCCGGGGGAGCAGGTGCACACCCTCGGTGACGGCGGGCGGATCCTTGTTCGGGCGTTGCGAGCAAGCGACCGCGACGAACTGGCTGCGGGCTACGAGGAGCTGTCGTCGGCGTCGCGGCGGTTACGATTCTTCAACCCGCCCGAGCACCTTTCCGGGCGGCTGCTCGACTACCTCGTCGACGTGGATGGTTGCAACCACTTCGCGCTGGGAGCACAGGCGATCGACGAGCCAGGGCAGCCCGGGGTTGCCGTGGCTCGCTTCGCACGCGACCCTCACGACCCGTCCTGCGCAGAGGCAGCGGTGACGGTGCGCGAGTCGCATCGCAATCGTGGCATCGGGACGATCCTGCTGGTCTCGCTCGTCGATGAGGCGCTCGCGCACGGCATCACCACCTTCACGGCCAGTGTGATGTGGGAGAACCAGGCGCTGCTCGACGGGCTGCGCGCCTACGGCGCCGTAGTGGTGCCTGCCGAGCCGGGTGTCGCAGCAGTGAGCGTCGCGCTGCCTCGCGGCGCCAAGGAGTATGAAGGGCCGTTCCCCATTGTGTCGTGCCGAATCCTGCCTCAGCCTGTTGGGGGTTGGCGGAGCGCGTCGAGCCGCTGGCGGTAGTCGTCGGGCTCGATCTCGCCGCGGGCGAGTCGTTCAGCCAGGATCTCCTGCGCGGACGCCCTCAGCGGTGCCGGGGTCGCCGCGGGTGTGTGGAGTTGCGGGGTGGCGTGGCTTCGCTTGACGAGCGTGACTCCGATCCAGATGAGTCCGCCCCAGAAGGCGACCATCATGATCATCATCATGAACCACCACCAGCTGCCGTTTCCCATTCCGTCGTTCCAATTGCCGTTGTGCATCATGAACCTCCGTGTCGACTTCTGCATCGAACAGTACGACCGACAAGCCTCCCGGCAAACCTGAGGCCGGGAACAGCGGACCGCCTCCACGTGGTATCCACACGATCTCCACGACCGCCCACCATTCGTCGTCGCAGTGCCCTCCGAACGGTCCAGCTCGCCAACGTCGCCGTCCGGAAGATGAGGCTTGTGCTGCCGCCCCCGTACTCCTACGGTGGAGAGATGCCACTTTCAGCAAGCCCGGCTGCGGTGATGGGCTTCTACTTCTTCCCACGCGGTGGGAGCGCGCAGGTGGCGCGCTACCTCTGCCGGGCTCTCGCCGGCACCCAGTGGGCACCGACGTTGTTCGCCGGTTCGCTCGGCACTGCCGCCGAAGCCTCGAATGCCGGCCGGTTCTACCGAGGAGTCCGGTGCCAGCCGCTGGACTACTCGCCGGCCAGAGCCAGGTGGGCTGCCGGAGGCGACCCGATGACGATGGCGATTCCGATGCACGCGTCGTACGAGGACAAGCCGGGGGTGCCAGACCGGATCTTCCTTGATCTCAGCGCGCGCGAGTTCGCACGCCAGGTGTCCAGTTGGGCCCGGCTCCTGTCCGATCGCACTTCCGGCGCGCCGACCGTGGTGCACCTGCACCACCTGACGCCGATGCACGAGGCGGTCCGCTCGCTGTGGCCGACGGTGCCCGTCGTCACCCACCTTCACGGCACCGAACTGAAGATGTTGGCGGCCGCGCGCGATGGAAGGATTCCGACCGGACGCTTCACGGATGAGTGGGTCGATCGGATGCAGCGGTGGGCGGGTCGATCGGATCGACTGGTCGTGGCCTCCGCCATGGACCGCCGGCTCGCTCTGGATCTGCTGCCGGTCGACGCCGCCCGCGTCGCGACGGTCGCCAATGGCGTCGACACCGACGTCTTCGCGCCCAGCGTCGTGCAGCCCGCGGCGCGGCTCGCACAGTGGAGGCATTGGCTCGTCGATGACCCACGTGGGTGGCGTCCGGGCGGCACCGAGGGATCGATCCGGTACCACGCCGACGACTTGGCCGCCTTCACCGATGACGATGGGCGACCGGTTCCGGTGGTGTTGTTCGCCGGTCGGTTCATGCGGTTCAAGCGGCTGCAGCTGCTCATCGAGGCGCACCATGCGATGCGGTCGACCACGGCGCACCGATCCGTGCTCGTGGTGGTCGGTGGCTTCCCCGGCGAGTGGGAAGGTGAGCATCCGTACGACACCGTCCGCCGCCTCGGCGCCGAGGGTGTCTTCTTCGTCGGGTGGCGTGACCACGACGACCTCGCCGAGATCCTCCGCTGCAGTGATGTGTTCGCGGCTCCGTCCGTCGACGAACCGTTCGGCCTCGTCTACCTCGAAGCCATGGCGGCTGGGTTGCCTCCGATCGCGACCAACACCGGTGGGCCACGGTCGTTCATCAACGTCGATCCGGTCCGTCCCACCGGTTGGCTGGTACCACCCGATGATGTCGCAGCAACAGCACGCGCGCTCGGAGAGGCGGTGTCCGACGGTGCAGCACGAGCCGATCGCGGCCGACGAGCTGCGCGTTTCGTTCGCGAGAACTACTCGTGGGCTTCGGCCGCGGAGGCGTTCGCCGGGCTCTACCAAGATGTGGTCGACGAACCCGCGCGCCTGCGGCGGTATCAGCCGGATCGAACCACCAGCGGTGTTGCGTAGGACAGGATCGTGCCGTGCCCGTCATCGGGCAGGAGGTGCACCACCAGCCGGCCGTCGCGAACCTCGGCCCACAGCGGGTTGTGGGTGCCGACCCGGCCCGAGGGCGAGGGGTAGATCGGGAACGGCACTTCCCGTTCCATGACGAGGTCTTCCACGTTCAGCAGGCCGATCCCGCCGAGCCAGCCGGGACCAGTCGACAGACCGACTTCGGCGACGCCGCCACAGAGGAGGTGGCCGCTGTCCAACCACTGGCAGTCTTGGTGATCGACGAAGAACGCCGGGTTGACCCGGGCCGCCTGCAGCTGGCCGTCGACCGACCAGCGATAGAAACGGCGCGAGCCCCACGACCATCCGACCAGATCGCCGTCGTCGCCGCAGCGGGCCACCGCGCCGACGTGATCGTCAACGTCGAATGCGTGCTCGGGCGCCCGGCCAGGCTGCAGGCGGATGATGGCGGTGGACGAGTTCGGCACGTACTCGGCGCACGCGATCCAGAAGGCCGTGCCGTCGAAGTCCATGCCGCCCGGGTGATAGTGCAGGGAGTCGCCCACCGGGATGCGTTCGACCAGGCGTCCCGAGCTGTCGACCGCCAGCACGAGACCACGGCGCTCAGCGATGTCGACCGCGGAGATCCACCATGTCGAGTCGACCCGGGCCATGCCTTGGGGGTGGTAAGCATCGAACTGCAACGGCAGTTCGTCGATCAGTTGCCAGGCGGTCGCGCGGGTGATCGAAGCAACAGTGCCCGCAACCGCCGCCCCAGCGCGTGTGTCGTTGTACAACATGCGTGAGGAAGTATCGCCGACGCACACCCGACATGCATCGATACCCCCTGGGGCGTCCTTGTGACGTCCTGCCCAGTGCTGGCCTAGTGGGTGGCGTCGACCGCGCGTGCAAGGCGTTCCACCGCCGTGCCCAGTTGCGTTGGCGACAGCGTGGAGTACGAGAAGCGAGCCTTCGAATCGGGCACCTGGTCGATGGTGAACGCGTTGCCGGGCACGAACGCGACGCCCTCGCTGATGGCGTGACGGAGCAGGTGCGTGGTGTCGGGGATGGCAGCGAACTCCGTCCACAGGAACATGCCGCCGGCGGGTCGGTGAAATGAGATCCGATCGCCGAGGGTGGTCTCCAGGGCGTCGGCCAGGGCCACGCACCGATCGCGGTACATGGGAACGATGCGGGCCTTCTGCTGCTCGAGCCAGCCGGGCTGGCTGACCACGTTGGCCAGCAGGAACTGGGAGAAGCTGGAGGTGTGCAGGTCGGCCGCCTGCTTGGCGCGCGCCACCCAACCCATGACCTCCGGGGGCCCGATCATCCAGCCAACCCGGAAGCCGGGTGCGACGATCTTCGAGAACGTGCTGAGATACACGACACGGTCGGTGAAGCTGGCCACGGGCGGCAGCGGCTCGCCCTCGAACCTGATGGCCCCGTACGGGTCGTCCTCGATGATCAACAGCTCGTACTCATCGGCCAGTGCGGCCAGATGCCGGCGCCGCGCCAATGACATCGTTGCGCCCGACGGGTTGTGAAAGTTGGGCACCACGTAGATCAGCTTCGGCCGCAACCCGGCGGCGAGACGTTCGGCCAGCAGTGCTACTTGCATGCCGTACTGGTCGCCGGAGATCACTTCGAAGTGCGGCTCGAACAGCTCGAGCGCTTGCACAGCACCGAGGTACGCGGGCGATTCGCAAACCACTGCGTCGCCCGGGTCGATGAGCACCTTCGCGAGCAGATCCAGCGCTTGCTGCGAACCATGGGTGACGATGATCTCACCCTCCACTGCAATTGGTCGTGCGAGCTCGACGGCGTACTGCTGCGCGATCCACTCTCGCAGCTCCAGCACGCCGTCGGTGGCGCTGTACTGCACGACCCGCGGGCCGTACTCGCCGAGCAGGCGATCGGCCTCACGGCGTAGATCGGCGAGTGGGAAGCTGTCGGGTGTGGGCAGACCGCCGGCGAGCGACAGCATGTCGCTCAGCTCGGTGACCTTCAACAGGTCGCGGATGGCCGAGGAGCGGAGCCCTTTGGTGCGGGTGGCGAATTGGAACGACATGGCGAATGGTCGCTACTTCGCTGTTCAGGGGTTCGCGTGATCTGTGAAGTCGGCGATGTACAGCGCAAGTGCGCCGCTGACCGACAATCCGGAGATCAGCCAGAAACGGACGATCACCTTCGTCTCTGCCCACCCCACGACCTCGAAGTGGTGGTGAATCGGTGACAGGCGGAACAGGCGCCGGCGACGCCCAGTCGCCTTGAAGACGAACATCTGCAAGGCCACCGAACCGATCTCGATGACGTTCAGTCCGCAGATCAGCAGGAGCAGCAGATGCGTGTTGGTGGTGAGCGCGAGCAATGAGAGCGCGGCGCCGATGGCGAGGGCCCCCACGTCGCCCATGAAGATCGTGGCCGGGGCGGCGTTCCACCACAGGAACCCGGCGCACGCACCCGCGAACGAGGCGGCGAACACCGTGAGGTCGTACGGGTTGACGATCGTTCCGTAGAGGTCCGGGTTGCGGAAGCCCCAGTAGGCGATACCGGTGAAGGCGACGAATCCGAGCAGGGCGGAACCGCTGGCGAGGCCGTCCAGGCCATCGGTGACGTTGACCGCGTTGGTGGTGGAGAAGATCAGGAAGCCTGCCCACAACACCCACCCCACCTTGCCCAACTGCCACCCGGGGAGGTCGCCACGCGTCAGCGAGATCCTCGTATCGATGTTGGTGGTGAGCACCAACACGATGGCGATCCCGAACGCCGTCGCCAGGGTGAGCCAGCCCTTGTGCTTCCAGAGCACGCCGCGGTTGTGCCCGGTGCGAACCTTGATCAGGTCGTCGACGAGGCCGATCGTCGCCATCGCGAGGACTCCGCCGATCACGATCAGCGTTTGGTTGGAGAAGACGACTCCTTTGCGAACGTGACTGATCATGTAGCCGGCGAGCGCGGCCACGATGATCGCGACCCCACCCATCGTGGGAGTGCCCGCCTTGTGCGAGTGCGGTGGAACGGCCAGGTTCGCCTCGTTCATCACCAGGATCGGTTGGCTGCGCCCGCGGGCAGCGAGGTAGCGGGTGGCGAATGCAGTTCCGAGCAAGGACAAGATGAGAGCGATGCCCCCTGCGAGCAGCGGGGCGATCACGGCGCGGGGCTCGTCGTGCCGGCGCGGGGAAACAGCCCGTCGACGAACTGGTCCGCCGGGAAGCGCTCGGTGGCGTCCTCCAGCTGCACGCCGAAGCTGTTCAGCGCCATCGACACGAGTGTGTACTGGCCGACGGCGAAGACGAGATCCATAAGTTGCTGTTCGCTCCAGATCTCTGCGAGTGCGGCCCAAGTGGAATCACTGACGAAGTGATCTGCCACCAGTTCCTCGGTTGCCTGCAGCAGAAGGCGATTGCCATCGCTCCAGCCGTCCGCCGCCGAGCCTACCGTCAACCGCTCGACCTCGCCATCGGTGAGGCCGGCTTGGCGGCCGATGGCGACGTGCTGCGCCCACTCGTAACCCGATTTGCACAGGAAGCCCGTACGCAGGATGACCAGCTCGCGCTCACGTGGGGGCAGGGTGCTGCCGTTGAGGACGTGGTTGGCGAAGACGACCCAGCGCTTCAATAACTTCGGGTGGCGGGCGATGGTCGTGAAGACGTTCAGCAACGGGCCGCGCGCGGCGTTGGCAGCGAGGACCGGGCGCGAGTCGTCGGTCCAATCGGCTTCGGTGACGGGTTGGATGCGGGGCTGGCGGATGCGCATGGATGCGATACTTGCAGCCGCGTCAGCGGCTGGCGTGGCCGGCAGGGGACCGGCGGCTGCGGGCGCGGGGGCTGGTCGACGGGCGGGCGGTTGCCGCGCGGCCGTCTTGCGTCACACGAGCCGGGCGGCCGGCCTGCGTGGTCGCGCCTGCAGCCGAGCGTGGTGCGCCCGAACGCTGCGACTGACCCTGGCCCTGGCGAGCCCCCTGGCCGGAGCGCTGGCCCTGGCGTGCGCCTTGGCCGGAACGCTGACCCTGACCCTGGCGGCCGCCGTTGCCGCGCTCGGCCATCGGCTGGCTCTGCGCATGCGTGATGCGACGAGCCGGCTGGGCCGGCCCCGCCAGATCTTCCAACACGGGGTGAGCCGCATGCACGGCCTCGGTGACGATCGGCTTGATGCCGGCGGCGCGGGTCATCGAGCGCACGTCCTTGCGCTGGTCGGGGGTGACGACGGTGACGACGAGGCCCTCGGCGCCGGCGCGGGCGGTGCGGCCCGAACGGTGCAGGAACGCCTTGTGCTCGGCCGGCGGGTCGACGTGGACCACCAGCCGGATGTCGTCGACGTGGATGCCGCGAGCGGCGATGTCGGTGGCGACGAGCACCTTCACCTGGCCCGACGAGAAGTCGGCCAAGTTGCGCTCACGAGCGTTCTGCGACAGGTTGCCGTGAAGTTCGACGGCGGGGATGCCCGACTGGCCGAGCTGCTTGACCAGCTTCTTGGCGCCGTGCTTGGTACGGGTGAACAGCAGCGAACGATCGGCGCCGGCAGCCAGGCGGGTGACGACACCCAGCTTCTCCGCGAGGACCGTTTCCACCAGGTGATGGGTCATCTCCTCGACCGGCGAGTCGGCCGGGTCGAGTGCGTGGTTGACGGGGCTGACCAGATAGCGGTCGATCAGCACCTTCACGTCGTTGTCGAGTGTGGCGGAGAACAGCATGCGCTGCCCGGTCTTGGGGGTGCGATCCATGATGCGCTTGACGCCGGGCAGGTAGCCCATGTCGGCCATGTGGTCGGCCTCGTCGATCACCGTGACTTCGATGCGGTCGAGTCGGCAGTAGCCCTGCTTGATGAGATCTTCCAGGCGGCCGGGGCAGGCGACGACGATGTCGACGCCCTGGCGCAGTGCTGCAGTCTGGTTGCCGAAGCCGACGCCGCCGTAGATCACGGTGTGACG
>JANONE010000395.1:0-2084 GCA_031420675.1 Ilumatobacteraceae bacterium
CTCTCGCCCGGGTCGGTCTTCACGATGTGCGCTGCAGCCGGCTCACCCGTCTGCAACACCTCCTCGGTGTCGGGGATGGTCTCGACGATCGTGCGGGTGGTGCGCATCACGGGTGACAGTCAAGCACAGCGACTGGTTACACTGTGAGGCGATGCCGCTCTACGAGTTCCGCTGCCGCACCTGCGACGACACCTTCGAGGTGCGCCGGCCGATGAGTGAATCCAGCAAACCCGCCACCTGTCCGCAGGGGCACGAGGGCGCGGTGCGCCTGCTGTCGGTGTTCGCCAATGTGGGCGCATCGGGTGCATCGGCACCGTCGGCGGCGCCCAAGCCCGCTGGTGGCTGCGGCGGCGCCTGCGCCTGCGCACACTGAGTCGTAGCTTGCCGTGAGCCGTCGCTGCCGTGCCGCCGTAGCTGGGTCGCCTGCTCACGCGCCAAGGGCCGCCAGCTCGGCTGTGATGTTGGCCCGCGCCCGGGATTCGCGTGCCGCGCGCATGTACGTCGTGGTGAACAGTTGGGGGAGCGCGAGGAAGCCTCGCAGCATTTCCCCTCGCCCGGTGCGCCAGGCATCATCGGGTACGTGCGCGTACTCCGCTCGTATGCCGATCGCGTAGGCGGAGTAGTCGCTCGGGTTCGCACCGAGGATCGCCAGGTCGGCGTCGACCAACACGGCCTCGTCCACGTCTCGCGGCACATGCCCCGCGGTTGCGAGCACCAGGCGTTCCACCATGTCGCAGCGCTCTCGAGGCCACCCGATCTCCATCGCCGCTCGCAACGCGATCGTCGCACTGCGCGCCTCGTTGTCGGTGGCACTGGGGTCGTACACCACGTCGTGATAGAGGGCAGCGAGTTGCACGGCGTGCACGTCGGTGGCCTGCTCGCCCGCCGACACGATGTCGCGTACGTGCCTGAGCACCCACACGACGTGCGTTGCTGTGTGGTATCGGCGGTGGGGTTCGCGATGGCTGGCGAGCAGTTGTTGCAGGAGGGGCTCGTGCGCGCGGCCGGCCAGCTGATGCCATGCGGTGCGCATTTCCACCTCGGGCGCAGTCATGGTGTGATCGTATGTGGCGATGGCCGTGCTGATCGATGAACCCCGCTGGTGGCTCGCGGAACGCATGTGGTCGCACCTGGTCAGCGATAGCTCGCTGGACGAACTGCACGCGTTCGCGCAAGCCGCGGGAATACCGCGGGGCGGCTTTCATGGTGACCACTACGACGTGCCGAAGGAGTACTACGACCAGATCGTGGCGTTGGGAGCGGTGCCCACGCCGAGCCGAGAGCTGGTGCGTCGCCTGCGTGGGGCCGGCCTGCGCCTGAGCCCCAGCCAGCGCCGCGTGACCGACTGACTGCGCGCTCACCCGCGCCCCACCGGCGCCACCCGCGCCCACCGCTCGGGTTCGCCCAGCAGATCGCGAGGGCACTGCGCGCCAGAACCACCGATGACGTACCACTCGATCAGATCGACACCGTGCGTGGCGGCGAGCGCACTGGCCTCCAGCCAGCGGTCGATGTCGCCGGGCAACACACAGCCGGTGGGCCGTACCGTCGCCAGCACCAGCGCTGCGGCACGGGGCGAGCCCTCGCCGGCACGTGTGAGGCACTCGGTGACGGCCAGCACCGAGTCGGGGTCGACCGTGCCGGAGACGACAGTGATGACGCTGCCGTTGCCATTGCGGTCGAGCAGGAACGCGAGCGTTTCGGGCTCGAGGGGCTGGGACGCAGCAAGGAACAGGACGCGCAGGGCATCGGTGCCGCAACGCACTGGCGCAGAGCGGCGCAGGGGTACATCTGGGACTTCGTGATCAGGCATGTGGGCAAACCTCCGGGACGGGCGCCGAGCGCTCGAAAGCCGGCGCCGGCAGAGCAGTCATGAACGGGGGGAAGCCGTGCGGGGCACCATAGCGAGGGGGTCTCACAGGGTTCAGCCGCCGTGTCGACGGTGCTACGCTGCGAACTCATGGCCGACGTGACCATCTATCACAACCCGAATTGAAACTCCTCCAGCAATGCCGTGCGCATTGCAGAGGAACTGGGCACCGATGCCGAAATCGTGTTGTACCTGAAGTCGCCGCCCGATGCAG
>JANONE010000396.1:0-3022 GCA_031420675.1 Ilumatobacteraceae bacterium
TCGCCGGCGGTGTTCGCTGGGCACGCCCCCGCTGACGTCCCCCACCCCCCGTCCGAGTCCCCCACCCCCGGTCCGAGTCGCCCACCCCCGGTCCGAGTCGCTGAACGCCATTCGAGTGGGTACTCGCATCCCGGGGTGCGAGTACCCACTCGGACGAACGGTGATTCCGCCAAACCCGGCCGACCTTCCCCGCCGCGCACGTGCCGGCGTGCCGGGCGCGAGGAAGTGGCCGGTGACCCCGCAGCAACGTGCGTTGCATCATCGAACTCACTCAGGTCGCCATTCTGGGCGACCCGGCGTTCGTCAGGCGAGTCCGTAGCGCGTGCCATCCGACACGACTCCGCCGGCGGCCAGCAGACGATGGAGGTGCCGCCGGACCGAGTGCTGCTCCACTCCGTCGCCGAACAAAGGAGGCCGCGTGCCCGGCCGATACACGATGCCGATGGCACAGAGCTCGTCGAACGTGCGCCGCTCGGCCAATAGGGCGAGCAACGCGTCCTCACGACGCCCGATCATCGTCCCGAACGCCGATACTGCGGCCACGAACGCATCGTGCCCGTCGATGATGCCCTTGTGGTGGAAGGTCACGTAGTGATCGACGATCAGCGACGGCAACATGCGCAACGTCGCCTCGAACTCTTCAAGGCTGCTCTGCGCGTCGCCGTAGTAGGGCCCGAAGCTGGACAGATCGATGTCGCCGAGCACGACCACTCGGTGGGAGCCGTCGTCGGGTTCGATCACGAACACGCAATGACCACCCGTGTGGCCAGGTGCGTGCACGGCGCGTACCGATACTCCGCCGAGGTCGAACACGGCAGCATCCGTGAACCCAGTGGCCCACGGCCAGCCGACGTAGTGGAACCGTTGGGTGACCAGTTCGGTCATGGCCGGCACGCGCTCGGGAGGGATGCCGTACAGCGCCATCAAGCCGTCGATGGAGTGCAGCGCGGCCAGATCGCGTTCGTGCACGCTGATCGAGCCTGCACGAACCGCCGACACACCTGCAACGTGATCCTCGTGAGCGTGGGTGAGCAGGATGCGGTCCACCTCGATCGCCGGCGACGAGGCGTGCACCGACAACGACGGGTCGATCAGCACCGAGCCCTGCGAGCCGCGAACGAGCACGCTGTTGCCGTCGGGATACTTGCCCTGCTCGGCCCCCAGGAGCACCGTCGTGAACGACCCGAGTGAACGCTGCTGCGCGGCCATGGCGCACCGTACCGGGAATGTCCTTGCCCCTGCGCACCTGCGTGGGCGTATCCTTGCGAACGTGACTCACCAGGCTCTCACTCGTCGAATGTGCGCCGGCTCCTGACGCAGCCGTTGTTCGCCATTCCTCGAAAGGAACCCTCATGACTCGCTACTACCTCACCACCCCCATCTACTACGTGACGGCCAAGCCCCACTTGGGCCACGCCTACACCACGATCATCGGCGATGCCCTCGCCCGCTGGCATCGCCTGCTCGGCGACGACGTTCACTTCCTCACCGGCACCGACGAGCACGGCCAGAAAGTCCAAGACCACGCCGAGGCCGCCGGCAGGAGCCCGCAAGAGTTCGTCGACGAGATCGCGCCGCTCTACGAGCAGGCGTGGCAGCGTCTGAACATCAGCAACGACGACTTCATCCGCACCACCGAGCAGCGCCACAAGATCGGCGTCGCCGAGCTCCTGCAGCGCTGCTACGACGCCGGCGACATCGAGCTCGATGTCTACAAGGGCAAGTACTGCGTCGCCTGCGAGGAGTACTACACCGACGACGAGCTCCTCCCGGGCGACCTGTGCAAGATCCACAAGCGGCCGGTGGAGTACTACGAGGAGGAGAACTACTTCTTCCGCCTCAGCCGATTCCAACAACGACTGCTCGACTGGTACGAGGCCCGCCCCGGCATCATCCAGCCCGAGTTCCGCAGCAACGAAGCACTCGGCCTCATCCGTGGCGGCTTGCGCGACTTCAGCGTCAGTCGCACCAGCCTTCAGTGGGGCATTCCACTGCCGTGGGATCCGAAGCACGTGGCCTACGTGTGGTTCGACGCGCTGGCCAACTACATCACCGCCATCGGCTTCGGCAGCCCCGACGCCAAGGATCGAGCGGAGTTCGACGGTTGGTGGCCTGGTCATCACCTGATCGGCAAGGACATCATCCGCCATCACTGTGTGTATTGGCCGGCGATGCTGATGAGCGCCGGGCTCGAGCCCCCCGCCGGGTGGGCCGTCGGCGGTTGGCTGCTGGCCGGAGGCGAGAAGATGAGCAAGACCAGCGGCAACGTGGTGAACCCGCTCGACCTCATCGACGACATCGGGATCGACGGCTTCCGCTACTACGTGCTCGCCGAGACCGCCTACGGGCAAGATGGCGATTTCACGTACGAGGGGCTGATCGCCCGCTACAACAGCGACCTCGCCAACAACCTCGGCAACCTCTTGTCGCGTGTGGCCACAGTGGTGGCCAAGAAGTGCGACGGCGTCGGCCCGGCACCGCGGGCCGATTCACCGCTGGCGGGGGCCGCGAGAGCGGCGCTGACGGGCGCGGTCGATGGTTGGGCGGCCGTGCAGCCCAGCCGCGCGCTCGACGCGACCTGGCAGCTCATCCGCGCGACCAACGCCTATCTCGAGGCCAACGAGCCGTGGAAGGCCGAACCCGGCCCGGCGGTCGACGCGGTGATGGGCGACGCACTGGAAGCGCTGCGCATCGTCGCCATCCTCGCCAGCCCGGCCGTACCCGACACCAGCCAGATCGTGTGGGAACGACTCGGTCTGGCCGGCCAGGTCAGCGACCAACGCCTCCCCGCCGCCGCGGCCTGGGGCGGCTACCCCGGCGGCCGCACCGTCACCACCGGCGCCCCACTCTTCCCCCGCCGCTGAACAGCGCTCTCGCCCAGCCACGGTTCTGGGCGCGATACGACCCGACGAGGAGTTCTGGTCGCCGGTTGGGGGCACCGGGGTGGCGACAACCGCCCACAACACCGCGTGGGGGGGGGCCAAAAGGAGGCCCGGGGAGCCCCCCGGCTGGGTTGGGCCGG